>CALBOV010000282.1 GCA_937896565.1 uncultured Salinisphaerales bacterium | reverse complement strand
TTACCCTACCAACTACCTGATGGGACGCGGGCTCATCTCATGGCGCGAGGTCTTACGATCCCCCGCTTTTCTCACTTAGTGGTCTTATCCGGTATTAGCCAGGGTTTCCCCTGGTTATCCCAGACCTTGAGGCAGATAACCCACGTGTTACTCACCCGTGCGCCGCTCGTCAGCGAGAAGCAAGCTTCTCCTGTTACCGCTCGACTTGCATGTGTTAGGCCTGCCGCCAGCGTTCAATCTGAGCCAGGATCAAACTCTCCAATTAAATTTAAATTGGCTTGCATTCCGAGGAATGCAAAAGAGCGAATCCAATTACTCAATCAATTGACTGGTATTTGGTTGCTCCGTTTCTTTCAGTGTTGCTTTTGCAGCACTTCAATCGTGGAGCACCCACACAAATCACTTGCCAAGTTGTTAAAAAGCTTCGCTTTTTTGCGTCGGCCTGTTTGGCCTCAGCGTCAAGCGGGGCGCGTATTATAGATTCGTTTGAATCCGTGTCAACGCTTTTTTCGCTTCGAGTTGCTGGCGCGCCGCGATGGCGATACCAGCTGCTCTTGAGCGGGGCGCGTATTATAGGTTCGTCAGAACCCATGTCAACGATTTTCTGCCCACCTGACGTCGCCGGAAGCGTGCCCGAAAGGGCGGTGGCTGCGTCAGGGAGCGCGTATTATAGGGACGCTCGAAGAGTCGTCAACAGTTTTTTGCAGAAAAGTTTCAGACGCCCTATTTGATCGAAAATTCAAGGACTTAGAGCGGCCGGACAATCAGCCGGCCACGACGATGCGCGCAATGCGGCGCTTACCCACCTGGGCAATGACGTCAGTTCCGACCGCCAGCACCCGTGCACGGTCCTCGAGCCGGGCCTGATCCAACCTGACGGCACCCTGCTTGATCATCCGGTAGGCCTCGGATGTACTGGCCACCAGGCCGGCGAGTTTCAACGCGTTGGCAACCGGGATGCCATCAGCCCCCTCCGCGGTGACCATGGCCTCCGGGATCTCGTCCGGCAGCTGCCCTTGCTGGAAGCGGTTGATGAATGCCGCCTTCGCCGCCTCCGCTGCCTGGGCACCGTGAAACCGCTGGACGATCTCCATGCCCAGCTCGAACTTGACGTCCCGCGGGTTCCGCCCCTCGTCGATGGCGACCCTGAGCGCGGCGATCTCGCTCAGCGGCCGGGCGGACAGCAACTCGAAATACCGCCACATCAGATCATCGGAGACCGACATGAGCTTGCCGAACATGTCGTCTGGGGATTCCGCCACGCCGACGTAGTTGCCCAGCGACTTGCTCATCTTGTTGACGCCATCCAGCCCCTCAAGCAACGGCATGGTCATGACGACCTGCGGCACCTGCCCATGCGCCTGCTGTAACTGACGCCCGACCAACAGGTTGAATGTCTGGTCGGTGCCGCCCAGTTCCACATCCGCCTTCAGGGCCACGGAGTCGTAACCCTGCACCAGCGGATACAAGAACTCGTGGATCGCGATGGGAAGACCCTGCTTGTACCGCTTGGAGAAGTCATCACGCTCAAGCATGCGGGCGACCGTGTGTTTCGCCGCCAGCTGGATCATGTCGGCGGCGGCCATCTCACCGAACCATTCCGAATTGAAGCGAACTTCGGTACGCTCGGCATCGAGAATCTTGAACACCTGCTCCTTATAGGTCTGCGCGTTCTCGGCGACCTGCTCGGGCGTCAGCGCCGGACGCGTCTCGCTCTTGCCGGTGGGATCGCCGATCATGCCGGTGAAGTCACCGATCAGGAAAACGACACGGTGACCCATCTCCTGAAAGGCACGCATCTTGTTTAGCAACACGGTGTGACCCAGATGCAGATCGGGGGCAGTGGGATCGAATCCGGCCTTGATGGTTAGGGGCCGCCCCTCGGCAAGCCGCTTGGCCAGGTCTTCTTGCCGGATGACCTCTTCAGCGCCACGAAGCAATTCGACGAGCTGCGAGTCTGGATTTGGCATCAACGATTCCAAGTATTGATGAAGCACTTTCTAGAAGTGCTTGCTAAGTGTTGGATTTTATGATTATTTGCACGGCATCGGGAGCGCTATTCGCACCCTGGACGCCTGCGGGAGGAGATTGAAGGCATGTCGCTGTCTGGCCGAGATTATAGCTTACGACCCCGTCGCACCCGGTCGAAACTGGTCCCGATCGCACTGTCGGTCACCGCGATCTCCAGTGGAAGTCTCGCCATCCTGCTGGGCATGCTTCCGGCAGAACAGGAATCCCTGCAGGTCGCCCCGCCGCGCGTTGGCGACCTGAGCCCGGTCCCGGCTGCCGAGGCGCTGGTCCACCGCACCCCGACGACAGCGTCAGATTCGCTCACCGACATCGCCGAAGACAGCTTGCAGACCGATGTCGCGGCGAACTGGCTGGAAATGACCGTCGCCAGTGGCGACACCCTGTCCGGCCTGTTCGACCGTTATGGCCTCGCAGCCGCCGACTGGATGGCGCTGAGCAAGACCGACGGCATCGGAACCGCCCTGACCCGCATTCGGCCTGGCGACCGTATCCGCATCAACCGTGACGACGCCGGCCGGGTCACCCGACTGGAATACCCGCTCGACACCATTACCACCATCTCTGCCGAACGTGGCGAAGACGGTTTTGTCGCCAACACGCTGACGGCTGACGTCGAAGAACGCATCGCCTACGCCAGCGGAGAAATTCAGAACAGCCTGTTCCTGACCGCCAACGCGTCAGGGCTGAGCGATCGCCTGACCATGGAGCTGGCCAACATCTTTGGCTGGGACATCGACTTCGTACTCGACATCCGTCGCGGCGATCGTTTTTCAGTCGTCTACGAGCAACGGTTTCTCGACGGCGAGAAGATTGATGACGGGCATATTCTCGCGGCGGAATTCATCAATCAGGGGCGCCTGATCCGCGCCGTTCGGTTCGAAACACCGGAAGGCGACGCCGACTACTACACGCCGGAAGGCGACTCGATGCGCAAGGCGTTCATCCGCACGCCCGTGGATTTCGCACGGATCAGCTCCGGCTTCAGCCTGGGGCGCAAGCATCCGATCCTGAACACGATCCGCGCCCACCGCGGTGTCGATTACGCGGCGCCGCGCGGGACCCCGATCAAGGCCACCGGCGACGGCAAGGTCATCTTCGCCGGGACCAAGGGTGGTTACGGCAGCACCGTCATCGTGCAGCATGGACGGCAGTACACCACGCTCTACGCGCACATGAACGCATTCCGCAGAGGCGTACGTTCCGGCACACGCGTCCGCCAGGGTCAGGTGATTGGATACGTCGGCAGCAGCGGCCTGGCAACCGGACCACATCTGCATTACGAGTTCCGCCTCGACGGCGTCCACCGCAACCCGATCACGGTGCCGTTACCGCGTGCCCATCCGGTGCCCGCCGCACTCAAGGCCGAGTTCACCCGGTCGGTCACCCCGCTGATCGCACAGCTGGATGTCCTCGCCAAGACACAGCAGGTTGCGGTCAACACCACCGAGTGAAACATCGTTATCTCGGCCTGATTTCCGGGACGAGCGCCGACGGCATCGACGCCGCGCTCGTCGAATTCGACGACCAGGGTCGACTGGCGGCACCCGCCATCACCCAAACCTCTCCCTACCCGGCCGACCTGCGCGCCGCCCTGCTGGACTGCATGCGCAGCGATGCGGCGCTGCCGCTGGACACGCTGGGCGAACTGGATCAGCGGGTGGCGAGGGCTTTCGCGGATGCAGCGCAAACCCTGCTCGTCTCCTCCAACCTGCCGGCCGAGGCCGTCACGGCGATCGGCTCGCACGGCCAGACGCTCTTCCACGCACCGGACAATCGCCACCCGCATACACTGCAGATTGGCGATCCGAGCCGGATCGCGGCACTGACCGGCATCGACACCATCGCGGACTTTCGCCGTGCCGACATGGCAGCAGGCGGCCAGGGTGCGCCGCTGGCCCCGGCGCTGCATGCCGCGCTGTGGCGCAGGCACGAAGAAACGCGCGCGGTCGTCAATCTGGGCGGCATCTCCAACGTGACACTGCTTCCGTCCGATCCCGGCTCGGCCGTGATCGCGTTCGATGCCGGGCCGGCCAACTGCCTCATGGACGGCTGGCATGCACGCCATCGCGGCGGCCCGGTCGACCTGAATGGCGAATGGGCCAGCCAGGGCAGCGTTATGCACGATCTGCTGCGCACGATGCTGGCCGATCCCTACTTCGCCCGCAGTGGCCCGAAGAGCACCGGACGCGAGTACTTTGACGCCGCATGGCTGGATCATCGATTGGCCGAGCACCCCGGCCTCGCGCCGGTCGATGTGCAGTCGACCTTGTTGCAGCTCACCGTGGAAACGGTTGCCTCAACCATCGAGGGCACAAGCACCACATCGGTGTATCTCTGCGGAGGTGGCGCGCACAACCAGGCGCTGATGTCACGCCTGCAGGCGCGACTGCCGGATGCCCGCATCCTGCGGACGGACGAGCTGGGGATTCCCGCCGACGACGTCGAAGCCGTCGCATTCGCATGGCTGGCGATGCGCCATGTCCAGAGGAAACCGGGCAACCTGCCCAGCGTCACGGGTGCGAACCGCGGGGTTGTCCTGGGAGGTTGTTACCCGGCTACGGGAGCTGATGCCGTCGATGCATGACCGCCCCGACTCAGAGGGGCACCGCGCGATTCAGACCGAGAACGAGTTGCCACATCCACAGGTCGTGGCTGCATTGGGATTGCGGATCACGAACTGGGCGACCGCTGCGCGGCCGCGGTTTGCTGATCGCAAACCGTTACCGGCCATGCTCCCACACCCCCGCCCACCTGTGGTGGGCAGCCCCCCTGACTCAGGGGGCAACGGCGCGACTCAGACCGAGAACGAGTTGCCGCATCCACAGGTCGTGGATGCATTGGGATTGCGGATCACGAACTGGGCGCCGTTGACGTCTTCGCGGTAGTCGATTTCGGCGCCACCGAGGTACAGCACACTCATCGGATCGACCAGCAGCGTGACCCCGCCGTTCTCAATCCGGGTGTCGCCGTCATCCGGCACCTTGTCGAACTTGAACCCATACTGGAAGCCCGAGCAACCGCCTCCGGTGACGAAGACGCGCAGGCATTGTTCAGGGTCCGATTCCTCGTTGAGAAGATCGCGCACCTTGGCGGCGGCGGCATCGGTGAAGACCACGCCGGAGTCCAGGTCGGGGATGTGCTGCTGTTCACTCATGCTTCAGACAATGAGGGCTGAGCCCTCAGGACTCAAGAGGATGACCCGGACGCCGCGGGTTCGCGTTCGGTCACCAGCTCCCGCTCGTCGGTCGTCGTCGACACGACCCGGGGACGCTGATGCGTGATCGCCTCCATCTGCTCGGCGTCCTCGTGGACCATCTGGCCATTGACCGTGGCGCCGCCCGCCATCTCGATCAACTTGTAGTAGACGTTGCCATTGACCCGCGCCTTGGCTGAGAGCTGCAGACGCTGGCTGGCGTGGACATCACCCTGGACGGTCCCGTTGAGATTGACATGCGGGACGCGGACATCCCCTTCGATGGATCCGCTTTCGCTGACCGACAGCACAGCGGAGTCATCGGAGGTCGCGATGATCTTCCCCCGCACCTTGCCGTCAATGTGCAGGCCGCCGGTGAAATGAATGTCGCCCTGAAGCTCCGTCTGCTTGCCGATCAATGTGTCAACGCGTGCACTGCTCACGGGTGCCTCCGGTTTGTCTGTCTTCTTGCTGAACATGTCACCCTCTGATGATCTCTTCCCAGTCGAACTGTCGCTCGATCCGGTTGTTCGCGCCCTGAGGGTCCGCCCAAATCACCAAACGCGTCGGCACGAAGCCCTCCGGGAGGGTGAAGTCGACGGTCAGTTCCTGAAAGAACTTGAACGAAAACTCGAGCTTGTCGCCATCACCCGACCTGATGGCCGCCAAGTCTAACCGAAGCGGCTCACCATCCTGCAGACCGTCAACCCAGAGTTGCGCCTGACCGGACACGCTGCGATTCCCTCGCACAGACTGGACCAGAGTCAGCGCCGCAGTGTAATGCAGCGACTCGGGCAGCTGGCGCAGGGACACACCATGAATGCGAACACCCGACTGCGTTTCATCCGGTTGCACGATGTCGCGATAGAACACGACCTTTTCGCGCAAACCCGAGATCTCGGCCTCCAGCTCCTTGAGCGACGCCCGCACGGTGGAGCAGGCCATCTGATCGATCTCCGCCGAGCGTTCGGTAAAGGTCAGTTGTTCGCGCAAACGCTGATTCTCCCGCTCCAGCTGCTTGGCCATCTCCTCGAGCTGATCGCGCTCGTCAGCCAGACTCTGCGCCCGTTCCCGCATCCGCGCCCAGTCACCGCCGGCGACGCTGAGCGCCAGGCCGTAGCCGCCCCACAGCAGCAACGCCACCAGCAGAACGACGAGCCCGGCGATCGTCCATCGCAACCACGGCTTTCGTGTCTGTTCATCAACGACGATCCGGGGAGCCATCAGGGCACCGCGGCTGGCTGGTTCAGACCGCTGACCTCATCCAGACCGAACATCAGGTTCATCGCCTGGATCGCCTGACCCGACGCGCCCTTGACCAGGTTGTCGATGACGCTGAGCACGGTGACGCGGCCGGGGCCGGTGGGGTGCACGGCGACCCGGCACATGTTGGTACCGCGCACGCTGCGCGTTTCCGGGTGGCTGCCAACCGGCATGACATCGACAAAGGCGGCACCGGCATAGCGCTGTTCGTACAGCGCCTGGACATCAACCGCGTCCGCCTGAATGACCGCATAGACGGTCGCGTGAATGCCGCGGGCCATGGGCATCAAATGCGGGGTGAAGATGACCTCGGTCGACTGGCCAGCGTGACGCGAGACTTCCTGGATGATCTCAGCCGAGTGGCGATGCCCGCCGACCCCATAGGCCTTGACGTTCTCGGTGGCCTCGGCGAGCAGCATCGGGATCTTCGCCGAGCGGCCGGCGCCGGACACGCCCGACTTGCAGTCGGCAATCACCGGCTGCGCAGCCAGCAACCCGGCTTCGGCCAGCGGCAGCAGCGCGAGCTGGACCGCCGTGGGATAGCAGCCGGGGCAGGCCACGAGCCTGGCATCCGGCAGCCGCGCGGCGGCGACTTCCGGCAACCCGTAAACAGCCTCGTCGAGCAGAGCCGGCGCCACATGGGGCACGCCATACCATTGCTCGAACACCGTCGCATCGTCGAGCCGGAAATCCGCGGACAGGTCGATGACCCGCACACCGGCATCCAGCAGCGGCGTCACCTGATGCATCGCGGTGGCATGCGGCGTCGCGAAGAACACCACGTCGAGCGCCTGCAAGGGTTCCGGCAGGCGGTCGGTGAAAACCAGATCGACATGACCACGCAAATGCGGAAACCAGTCGGCCACCGCCTGTCCCGCCGCCTGACGCGACGTCACGGCAACCACGTCCAGATCCGGATGGGTGACCGCCAGACGAAGCAATTCGCTTCCTGTGTAACCGGTCCCGCCGACAATTGCGGCCTTGATCATGCGCCTACTCGCTGTTCAGTTTCATACACTACGCGCATGGTCACACCGATCCCGCCGAGTACCGCGGTTCTCCGCATCAACGGCCACCAGCCATGATCCGGGGATTGCTGCGGCGTGTCCGCGCGCCGCTGGACCATATGCGCTTCCGCCTGAGCGGGCTGGAGGCGCCCCCGGGGCTGACGTTGCTGTCACTGCTGGGCACCCTGTGCGGACTGGCCTGCGGCGGGGTCATCATCGTGTTCCATGCGCTGATCGACCTGCTCCGACAACAGTCCGGACATCTGGGCGACCTTGCGGTGGGCGATAGTGTAACGATCCCGCTCGCGTTGTGGCTGCCGCTGCTGGGCGCGGCGATCGTCGGGTTGGCCTACCAGGGCCTGGCACGCGATACGCGCGACGGCGGCATCGTCCACATCGTCGAGCGGCTGACCTACCATCAGGGCGAGTTTCCATGGCGCAACGCCATCGCCCAGTTCATCGGTTCGGCCGCGGCGATCTGCACCGGCCAGAGCGTTGGCCGCGAGGGTGTTGCCGCGCACATGGGCGCCACGACCTCAAGCTGGCTGGGCCACTGGCTGCAACTGCCGAACAATGGCGTGCGCACGCTGGTCGGCTGCGGCACGGCAGCCGGCATCGCCGCCAGCTTCAACACGCCGCTGGCGGGGGTCATTTTCGCGATGGAAGTCGTGATGATGGAGTACACGCTGGCCGGCTTCGCGCCCATCATCCTCGCGGCGATCAGTGCCACGGCCGTCACCCATCTGTGGATGACCGATCACCCGCAGTTGCTGGTCGATGCCGCGGAACTGCGCTCGATGATCGAGCTGCCCTACCTCGCGCTTTGCGGCGGCGTGCTGGGCACCACGGCAGTCGCGTTCACGCGGCTCACCCGCATCCTCACCCGCTATCTGCTGCCGCAGCCGATCTGGCTGCGCATGCTGCAGGCGGGACTGGTCGCCGCGCTGTGCGGCTGGGTGTTCCCGCAGACGTTTCAGTTCGGGTTCGAGTCCATCAATGCCGCGCTGGCCGCGGAATTCGCCATCGGGGTCGCCCTGGGAGTCGCCGCGGCCAAGCTGGTGGCGACGGCCTTCGCCGTCTCCAGCCTGATGCCAGGCGGCATCATCATGCCCTGCCTGCTGATCGGCGCCGCCATCGGTCAGGCGCTGGGGCTGATCGCCGGCTGGCTGCTGGGGGACAGCGCCGCCGAGCCGATGCTGTACGCACTGCTGGGGATGGGCGCCATGATGGGCGCCGTCCTGCAGGCGCCGCTGACCGCGCTGGTCGCGATTCTGGAACTGGCCGGCCGCACCGAGATGGTGTTCCCCGCCATGCTGGTGGTGATTACCGCCATCCTGATCGCCCGCGAGGGGTATCACAGCGAAAGCATCTTCCTGACGCTGCTGCGTGATCGGGGCCGTGACTACAAGAACGACCCGGTCTCGCAATCGCTGCGACGCTCCAGCGTCGTCAGCTACATGGATCGCTCGTTCAAGCTCACCGGCCTCACCATCAGCGTCGCCGAGGCCCACGACATCGTCGGCCGCGATACCCGCTGGATTCTGGCGCGACGCAAGGACGGTCGCAGCGGTTACCTGCTGCCGCTTGCCGACCTGCTGCGCTACATGCTTTCCGAGGACGGCGAGGCGCTGGCCGACGAAGACAGGATTGCGTTGAACAAGATTCCGGCGGCCAACCGACTTCAGGCCGGGCCGATCCACCTGCGGGCGACCATGCAGGAAGCCTTCGAGACACTGCGGCGCACCGAAGCCGAGGCGTTGTACGTGCAACGCCGGGTTCGCGACGATGAACGCACGATCTACGGCGTGCTGACCCGTGACGCCATCGAGCGCGCTTATCTGCGCTGATCCGCCCGCGCCTGCAAGGCAGGCCGGCTTGCAGGCCTCCCGCCAATTCCCGATGATCCCTGCGCGCCGGCTCACCGCCCACTCAAGGGCTCTCTTCAACACCGGCCATTCCGGCCAACTCCTGGAACAGGTCTGCTGAGGTTTCCCGCATGCTCTGGCTCAAAGCCTTTCACGTCATTCTGATGGTCACCTGGTTCGCCGGTCTGTTCTATCTGCCGCGCCTGTTCGTCTACCACGCTCAGGCGGTGGACCGGATCGGTCAGGACCGCTTCAAGATCATGGAGCGCAAGCTGCTGATCATCATGACCATCGGCGCGGTCGGCACGGCCATCACCGGACTCTGGCTGCTGGTGGGCTGGTGGGCGGCCGCGCTCGCGACCTCGGGCTGGCTGCACGTCAAGCTGACCTGCATCGTGGCGCTGATCGCCTATCACCTGTGGATGTGGAAGACGGTGCGCGTGTTCGCGGCGGACGAGAACCGGCGTTCGGACCGCTTCTATCGCATCGTCAACGAGATTCCGGCATTGCTGCTGGTCGCCATCGTGATCATGGCGATGGTCAAGCCGTTCTGATTCGAGGGTTGCGCGGCGGCAACCGCGACGGAAAGACTCAGACGACTCGCGAGATCGCCACGGCGTTTGGCTCCGAGGCCGACTCGCGCATCACGTCCAGCGCGGTAGGCAGGCACTTGGCGCATTGGGTGCCGACGCACAGCTCACGACGCAGGTCCCGCAAGGCGCAGGGCGATGCCTGGACGCGCTCGCGAATCTGGCGGTCGGAGACTCGATTGCAGACACATACGATCATGAATCGTATGCAACCGCAAATAAGAGTGATTGTCAATTGCAGCGATAGTCAGTGGCGATGAACGGCTTGCGACACCGCTCAAATGGAACGGACCGACTCCGCTGCGATCAACGGCTCCAGCTCTTCCAGCGCGCGGCGGTAGACATCGCGCTTGAAATAGATCACCCGTTCCGGCGGCTCGCTGGGGTCGACCCATTGCCAGCTCTCGAACTCCGGGGTTTCATGCAGATCGAATCGAATCGCGGACTCGTCACTGCGCAGGCGCAGCAGGAACCAAATCTGCTTCTGCCCGATGCAGAGCGGCTTCTTGTTGCGGCGGATGAAACGCTTGGGCAAACGGTAACGCAGCCAGCGCCCGGTACGCCCGAGGCACTGCACGTCGTCCGGGTGTAACCCGAGTTCCTCGTGCAACTCGCGGTACATCGCGACTTCCGGCGTCTCTTCCTGGCCGATCCCGCCCTGGGGAAACTGCCAGGCATCCTGTCCGATTCGCTTAGCGATCAGCAGGCGCCCCTTGTCATTTGCGATGATGATCCCGACGTTGGCACGGAAGCCGTCTGCATCGATCACGGTGGCTTGCCACTTCTCTTCTTCTTTCACTGCATTCTGACCGAGAACCCACATGGCCGGCAACTTGGCACTTTTCGATCTGGACAACACGCTGCTTCTGGGGGACTCCGACTACAGCTGGGGTGAATTTCTCGTCAACGAAGGCCTGGTCGACGCCGAGACCTATTTTCAAAAAAACCGCGACTTCCACGACGACTACAAGGCGGGCCGCCTGGACATGAACGCGTTTTTCGCGTTCAGCCTGCAACCGCTGATCGATCATGGCTTGGAAACGCTGGCCGAGCTGCGACCGAAATTTCTGGAAGACGTGGTGCAGCCGATGATCGCGCCGGGCGCCGCCGCGCTGCTGGATTCGCACCAGGACGACACCCGCGTGATCATCACCGCGACCAGTCACTTCATCACCGAACCCATCGCCCGCTGGTTCGGCGTGGATCACCTGATCGCCACGAACCCGGAAATCGTCGACGGCCGGGTCACCGGACGCATCGCCGGCACGCCCTGCTATCAGGCGGGCAAGATCGACAAGCTGCGGGACTGGCTGCGCGAGACCGCACTGCCTTACGACAAGACCTGGTTCTACTCGGATTCCATCAACGACCTGCCCCTGCTGGAGTGGGCCGACCATCCGCATGTGGTCCATCCGGACGAATCACTGCGCGAGATCGCCGAGGCCCGGAACTGGCCAATCCTCAGCCTGGAGGACGAACCGGCCTGAGTCGCCGGGGGCTGCGGATCGGCCTAGCCAATCACGTCGACCACGGCGTCGCGCAACCGCCCGTTGGTGGCCAGCACGCTGGTCGTCTCCAGCCCCACCGGCCCGCCGTCCAGATCGGTGATGTCGCCGCCCGCCTCCCGGAGAATGACGGTCAACGCGGCGATATCCAGGATGTTGACGTCGGATTCGATCACCACATCGATCTTTCCCGAGGCCAGCAGGTGATAGTGGTAAAAGTCGCCATAGCCGCGAATGCGGTGCACCTGCTGGATCAGCCGCCCCAGATTTGCCCACCGTGCCGTACCGGCCAGCGTGGGCACATTGCCGATCGACAGTGTGGCCCGTGACAACGACGTGATGTCGCTCACATGCAGCGGCACGTCGTCCATCCAGGCGCCCTGCCCCTTTTCCGCCCAGGCGACCTGACCACCATCGAAACAGGGCGCCGACGACACGCCGACGATCAGTTCATCGTTGTGGAGCAGCGCGATCTGCGTGGAGAAGAACGGATAGCCGCGGACAAAGCTCTTGGTCCCGTCGATCGGGTCGATCAACCAGACATATTCGGCGTCCGCGGATTCGCGGCCGAGCTCCTCCCCGTAGAAACCATGGTCCGGAAAGGCGCGGCCCAGCACCTCCTTGATGGCCCGCTCGCAGGCGATGTCCACCTCGGTGACCGGACTGTCGTCCGGCTTGATCTGCACATCGAACGCCCCCTGATACCGGCTGCGAATGATCGCGGCCGCGGCCTCGGCGGCTTCCAGGGCGGCGGCAACAAAGGCGGATCGCGCGGGTGCGGACATGGATCAATCCTGATACGTGGCTGACGAAACGGGCCGCGCATGGTCGATGATTCGCGCGCCGCTGCCAAGCCGGCGCGTTGACGGACCAATCACCACCACCGTACGCTCGCCGCGTTGCTGGACACGGGAAATGGGTCACGCGGCATCGCCGCCCAAGCCCATGCTGCCCCCGCAACGGTAGGTGAGAACACCGCTCAGATCCCGCTCGCCACTGCGCCGGCACCGCCGCGTGGGAAGGCTTGTCTGATCGGCTCACGAGCCCGGAGACCGCCCAGCTTCACGGGAGCGATTAGCGACTCCCCGATCCGTTCGTGCCACGGAGGGTGGCACGTAGGTTCAGTGCGATGCCGTTCGCACCCCTGGACGTTGACCGTCGATGCCTGATCCCGTGCCTGGCGAGCGATTCGCATGGCCACCACAGCTCGTCGCCCTGAGCGGCGCGGCCGTTCATGCCTGCTTGGCGGTGGCGCTGTCTTGGCCGGCGTCGGCCAGCGCGCCACCGGACGACAGCCTGACCCTGCCCGACCTGATCGTGGAGGACGCCTCCACCGTCGACGCGGACAGCGGCACGCTGACGATCAACACCGGGGCCTACCGCGCCCGCGCCATCGAACTGGCCGAACTGCTGGACCAGTACGCCGGATTGCAGGTACGCCGCACCGGCGGTTTCGGCAGCTTCACCACCGTGTCGATCCGCGGCGCGAGCGCGCAGCAAACCGACGTGCGCCTCAACGGACTGCCGCTGGCGCCCAGCGTGGTCGGCGGGTTCAACTTCGGCACGCTGAGCCTGAAGGACTTGTCCGCGGTCGACCTTCACGCCGGCCAGGCGCCGGTGGAGTTCGCGCAGGCGACGCCCGGCGGGGTGATCAATCTGCGCACCGAGCTGGGCGAGAGCGGCTGGGGACAAAGCGGCTACGCCAGCTATGGCTCGGCGGCCACCTGGCAAGCCGGCGTCCGGTCCGGAGCCAGAACCGGTCCGGTTGCGCACGGCCTGAGCCTGGGTGCGGCGGCCAGCGCCAACGATTTCACCTTCGTCAATCCGAACCGCGCGTTCGACCCCGACGACCCGAACCGCAATCAGGAAGAGCCACGGCGCAACGCCGATGTGGATCGACGTCACGGTCTTTATCTGGGCGAGTGGCGCATCAGTCGGGATCGCACCTTTGACGCACTCGCTCAGCACAGCGTCCAGACACAGGGGCTGCCAGATGCCCGCAACAGCGCCTCGGCGCGGACGCGACTGACCAGCAGACAGACCAACTTGCAGCTGCGCCTGCGCGGGTCACAAGGCACGAACAACCGCTGGTCTACCCGCGGCTTCTGGCATCGCACACGTCTGGACTATGACGATCGCGAGGACCAACTGGGCGTCGGTGCGCAACTCACCCACAGCGAACAGCAGCAGTACGGCGGCGCGCTGGGCTATCACCGAGGATTCGGCCCGCGGTGGCGCTGGGACGCACAACTGGAGTACGCCCGCGAAACCTATGCCGCGACGGATCTACTGAGCGGCCGGACCTCCGCCGGCCGTCGGGATCACGCAAACCTGGCCAGCCGGTTGGGCTGGACCAGCCCGTCATCGCGCTGGATCGCCGGCCTGACGCTGCGCCATCAGCATGCCGAAGACCGCTACGACGCCGGTGGCGAACGGCGGGAGGACGATCTCGACGCGACACGCCCGCAGCTGGATCTGCGCTGGCAGCCCGGCGAATCGTTGCAACTCCATGCTCAGGGCGGTGGCTACGTGCGGCTGCCGACCTTCTTCGAGCGCTACGGCGACCGCGGCCTGTTCATCGGCAACCCGGCGTTGCAACCGGAGCGCGGCCGCAACCTGAACCTCGGACTGCGCTGGCGCCAGCCGGGCTGGAGCCTGCACGCCGAGGGCTACGCCAGCGATCTCGATGACGCCATCGTGACCCAGTACGACGTGCTCTCCGGCATCGGCCGCGCGGAAAACGTGGCCGGCGCCCGGGTGCTCGGCGTGGAACTGGGCAGCCGCTGGTCCGGAACACTCGGCTGGCTGGGCATGACGATGCAGGCCCGCGCAGCGTTGCAGGACACCGAAAACACCAGTGACGGCGTGCTTCACGGCAAGCAGTTACCCGGTCGCTTCACCGAGAAGACCTTCGTGGGCACGACGCTGTGGCTGCCCGGGCGCCTGGAGCTGTTTCACGAATGGGTTTACGTCGGCGGCGTGTTCTACGACAGCCTGAATTCCCGACCGGCGCCGGACCGCCACGAGCATGGCATCGGCCTGCGCAAGGCCTTTTCACTGCCCGGATCGACACTGGATGCGGGCTTCGAGGTCCGCAACCTGACCGACGAACGTCTCGAGGATTTCAACGCGCAGCCGCATCCCGGCCGCCAGTTCTTTGCCAGTGTCGAATGGACGCTGGACCCGCACACGACCACAGGGAGTCCCCCATGATCCGCAACCTGATTCTGATCCCGCTCACCGCCGGCCTCGCCGCGCTGGCGGGCTGCGACAACACCACCGTCGGTGGAGGCGGTCTCGTCATCGACGAGGCACCGCGCGCGGTGGTCACGACGCAGGCCGGTGATTTCACCAGCGGCGCGCACGCGCTGGTCGAGGTCGAAGCACCGTATGACACCACCGCCAACCTTGATGCCGGCGAATCCGACATCAGCGTGACCACCGAAGGCAACGCGCTGTACAAGCTGCGCCGCTTCAATCTCGACACCATCACCAAGTACAGCCTGGACGCACCCGGTACGCCGGTCTGGCAGTTCTCGACGCTGGACCCGGAGGACGAGACCTCGGCCAACCCGTACGACCTTGTCTTCGCGGCGCCGGACAAGGCCTACCTGCTGCGCTACGGCCAGCCGGACGCCTGGATCGTCGACCCCAGCGTCAGCGCCGAAGCCGATTTCAAGCTCGGCGAGCTCGACCTGTCCGCGTACAGCCCGAACAGCTCGGCCAACCCGAACATGGCGCGCGGCATCATTGTCGACGACAAGCTCTTCGTCGCCATGCAACGCTTCGATGACGCATTCAACGCTCACGATGCCTATGTCGCGGTCATCGACGTGGCCACCGACACCGAAATCGATACGGATCAGGACCCGGCGCTGGCAGGCATTCCCCTGCCGGTCCGCAATCCGTTCACATCCGACGACGCCGACTTCGTCTACGACGCCGGCCTCGGACTGATCTACGTCGTCGCACCGGGCAGTTCCAGCTTCGACCCCGACACCTTCGAGTCGACACCGAACTACGACGGCGGCCTCGTGACCATCAACCCGACGACTTACGAGACCACGCTGCTGATCGATGATTCAGCGGTTACGGGACAGATCAGCGATCTCGTGATCATCAACGAGCAGCTTGCCTATGTGATCAGCTCGGCCGGTTTCGGCAGCAACAGCCTGTACCGCATCAACCCCACGACCGGGGCGTTCCTCGACCTCGATGGCGGCGCGCCGCAGCCGGTGGCCGGCCTGGGTGGCACCAATCTGACGGCGCTGAATGTCGATCTTGGCCAGCGCCTGTGGGTGGGCCGCGGCTCGGCCTCCAGTCCGGGGATTACCATTGTCGACACGCTGGATGACTCGATCACGCAGGAACTGATCCCGCTGACCCGCAATCCGGCGCGGATCGAATTCACCGACGTGGAGTAAGCGCGATGGGCCACCGCCTGAGCAAGATCACGACCCGGACCGGCGACGGCGGCACGACCGGCCTGGCGACTGGGGAGCGGCTGCCGAAGACCCATGTCCGCTTCGAGGCCATGGGTGACGTGGACGAGCTC
>CALBOV010000281.1 GCA_937896565.1 uncultured Salinisphaerales bacterium | reverse complement strand
TACCGGGCCACCTGATCGATCTCGGCTGGCGCGAACAGCGGCAGTACCACCCAGGCGAGATAGAAGAAGATCAGCAGGATGGCGACGAGAACGCCGACGCCTCCAATGCCAACCGCGACGGTAGCGACGCGATCCTTGAAGTACCGCCAGCGAATCAGGCGTTCGCTACCCGTTCGATCGGCCTGCGACAGGCCCGGATTCGGGCTGCGGGAAGTCTGGTCCATGCTCGAAGTCTATTGCTCGCCGGTGACAAATCGATGAACCGGCCGGTCCGTGCGGCGGCGCACGTCGCGATGAATCAAGGCCGGTCCCCCCGCGGTCGCGGAGGAACCGGCATCAGACTGCTTGCTTACGACCTAAAAGTCGAACTGCATGCGGGCGGTGACGGCGCCAGGCTCGTCCGTGCCCTCCGCCACGTCGGCGGTGATGTAGTTCAGCATGAAGCGAACCTGGGGGTTCCAGTACCAGTTGGCGCCGAACGTGACCGACTCCACCTCGTAGTCGATGGAGTCGTTCTCGACGTAGTCGTAACGCACCGCCACCTCAACCGCACCGTGGCTCTTGCGCGGCTTGACCCGCCCGAACTTGCCGGACTTGGCATCGAAGGGGCGCGACTCACCGGTCAGGAAGTAGCTGGTGTAGGCGTAGAACGCCGCGACATCCTGCTCCACCGTGTCGGTTTCGTAGGTACCGCCGACATACTCGGCCTGGACCGACAGCGGTCCGGCGATGCTGGCGAATTCCATCGCGTAGAGCGTGGAATCGGAGCGCTCACCGGTGTTGATGTCGACGATCGCGACACGCGAGGCATCGGACAGATGACCAGCCGGACGCACGCGGATGCGGTTGCGGCCTTCGATACCGCCGGTGACCAGCGTGGAAGCTCCCACGTGCAGCTGGGTGTACTCGCCCAGGCTCGGCGAGAAGATTACGCGAGCCGAACCGCCCACGCCTTCGGTGGTGCCCTGCCCGCCGTCAGCATCCTCATCCTGGTAGGCGTTGAAGCCCGACACGCCGTAGCCGATCGGACCGTAGTTGCCCCAGTAGCCGAGACCGACCTGATAGGACGGAGAGAAGGCCGTGACGAACGAGCGCTCCATGAACGTGGTGTAGCGCGAGCTGGTCAAGTTCTCCATCGTGAAGTACTGCTTGAACTGGCCGACCGTCAGCTTGCCGCCGGGGACCGCGAACTTCAGATAGGCATCCTTGGTCACCGTATCGCCGTCAGCGAAATCCACCTCGATCTTGTAGTCCAGACCGTAGATCTTGCCCTTGGAATGCAGGCGCAAGCGACGGAATTCGGTGCCGCTCTGGTTGTCCTGGGTGTCGTTGTCGAACACGGCTGCGTCCAGCATCAGACGACCACCAAACTCGCCGACGAAACTGCCGTCGTCGGAGGTGACCTTGATTCCACCTTTCGTGCTGACGTCGCTTGCCATGGCCGGCGAGGTCATCACACCCGCGGCGCATGCGATGAGCGCCACTCCCTTGATTGCTTGCTTCACTTCCTTGACTCCGAACACTGTGGGGGAACACTGGGCCCCAGGCTACAAAAGAAAGCGGGAGATCTCCGCTGAGATCTCCCGCCAGGTCGTACCGTGAACCGGCTGTGGCCTACTTGACCTTCGCCAGTTCCTTGGCCGCCTGGGCCGCAGGCAGCGGAATATACCCATCCTTGACGACAACTTCCTGTCCCACCTTGGAAAGCACCATCGTCAGGAACTCGGCTTCCAGCGGTGACATGGGCTTGTTGGGGTGCTTGTTGACGTAGACGTACAGCACGCGTGCCAGCGGATACTTGCCGGAAATGGCGTTGTCCGAAGTCGGCTCCACGAAAGCGTCACCGGTGTCCTTGGACAGCGGCAGCGCGCGCACGCCGGAGGTCTTGTAACCAACACCGGAGTAGCCAATTGCGTTCAGACCGGTGGCGACCGACTGAACGACCGAGGCGGAACCCGGCTGCTCGTTGACGTTGTTCAGATAGTCGCCTTTGCACAGCGCGACCTTCTTGAAGTAGCCGTAGGTGCCGGACACCGAGTTGCGGCCGTAGAGCTGAATCGGACGGTTGCTCCAGGCACCACTCAGGCCCAGCTGCCCCCAGCGCGTGATCGACTCCTGCGCTCCGCATTTCAGCGTGGAGGAGAACACGGCGTCGACCTGTTCCAGCGACATGCCTTCGATCGGGTTGTCCTTGTTGACGAACACGGCCAGCGCATCGATCGCGACGCCCACCGGCGTCGGCTTGTAACCGAACTTGCGCTCGAAGGCCTCGATTTCACCGTCCTTCATGCGACGGCTCATCGGACCCAGGTTGGAGGTGCCTTCGGTCAGCGCCGGCGGCGCCGTGGACGAACCGGCCGCCTGGACCTGGATGTTCACGTTCGGGTAGACGCGCTTGAACTCCTCCGTCCAGAGCGTCATCAGGTTGGCCAGCGTGTCCGAGCCCACGCTGGAGAGGTTTCCGGAAACCCCCTGCGCCTTTTCGTAGGTGGGAAGCGCTTCATCCACGCCAGAGGCGGACGCAGACAGCGGCAGCGCAACGGCCGCGACGGCGGCGGCCAGGCAATGACTCAATTTCATCGGAAATTCCTAGGGGTTGGGTCCATGTACCAGCCAGAGGCTAGTCGCGAGGCGTGTGAAGGCTATGAACCTTAAATGACAGTTTTGTGACAATCAGGCAGCGCGTTCTTCCAGACGCTCGGCCGGGAAATGACAGGTGAAGCTGCTGCCCTTCCCCTCCTCGCTTTCGATCTGCAATTCACCGTGGTGGCGTTCCAGTGCGTGCTTGACGATCGCCAGCCCCAGACCGGTTCCTCCGGTTTCCCGGGACCGGGCGACGTCCACCCGATAAAACCGTTCGGTGAGACGCGGGAGATCGCGCGACGACACCCCGATGCCGGTGTCTGTGACATTGAAATGAGCACCGTGTTCATCCCGCCACCAGCGCACGTCGATCCGCCCGCCCTCCGGGGTGTACTGCAAGGCGTTGAACACCAGGTTCGACAGACAGCTGTAGAGCTCGCTGCGACGCCCCGTCAGGAAGAT
Organism: uncultured Salinisphaerales bacterium; assembly: GCA_937896565.1. Lineage (GTDB taxonomy): Bacteria > Pseudomonadota > Gammaproteobacteria > Nevskiales > OUC007 > Abyssibacter. Next base: position 3,639 of record CALBOV010000281.1, on the reverse strand, counting down.
GCCCTGCTCGATCTCGAAGGACAGCGTGTGACGCCCCTGCGAAATTTCCTTGGCCTCCTCCTCAAGTTCGGCCACCAGTTCGGCGACATCGACCGGCTCGACGCCGACATCCAGCGCATTGGTCTCCAGGCGGGCAAGCTTGAGCAGATCGGTGATGATGCGCTGCATGCGCAGCGCCTGATTGCGCATCTCGGTGACCGGCATCCGCCACTCCGCCAGCTCACCCCGGGTCTCCTGCTCCATCAGATCGATGTAGCCACTGAGCACGGTCAGTGGCGTGCGCAGTTCATGGGAGGCATTGGCCACGAAATCGCGCCGGGTCTGCTCCAGCCGGTGCAGATGTGACACATCACGCGCAATGAGCAGGCGCTGCTGGTTGCCGTAGGGAACGATGCGAACGTTGAGGGTCACGTTCTCGTTGTTCGGCGCGGCGATCTCCACGCCGCCCTCGTACTCGCCGGATTCGATGTAGCGGTTGAAGTCCGGACTGCGTAGCAGAAAGCCGATGCGCTGACCGACATCGCGCTGCGTACCGAATCCCAGCAGGTGGCTGGCCGCATGGTTGAACCAGACGATCTCGTCGTCGCGGTTGATCACGACCGCGGCATCGGGAAGCGCGGCGGTCGAGGCCTGAAACTCGGAGACGATCGCGGCCAGACGACGCTTGCGCTTGCGATTCCGGCGCTTGAGGCTGTAGATGCCCTCGAAGATCGCGCCCCACAGTCCGGTTGCCTCGGGAATCTCGCTCAGGCGACCACCGGACAGCCACTTGGTGAGGCGGTACGCCTGCACCGTATGCCAGAACGCGTAGGGCGCTATCGCGGCAACCAGCCCCCAGGCGACGGACTCGAGGAACACGCCGACGGCCGCCCCCAGCGCCGCCCACAGGACGATACGCCGCAATTCACTCTGCCATGCGAGCTCGGCGGTCACACCTTGGTCGAAAAGCGGTAGCCGGTACCGCGCACAGTCTGGATATAGTCGGCGAAGCCGAACGGTGTCAGCGCCTTGCGCAGACGACGGATATGCACGTCGACCGTGCGCTCCTCCACGTAGACGTTCTGTCCCCAGACCCGATCGAGCACCTGCTCGCGCGTGTAGACCCGCTCGGGGTTGCTGACGAAGAAGTTCAGCAACCGGTATTCGGTCGGTCCCAGCTTCACCGCCTCGCCGTTGGCGGTGACGCGCTGGCTGGCGGTGTCGACCTCCAGGCCCTCGACCTCGATGCGCTCCTCCGCGCCGCCCGGCAGCACGCGACGCAGCACGGCCTGGATGCGGGCGATCAGTTCCGCGGTGGAGAACGGCTTGGCGATGTAGTCGTCACTGCCGGTGTTGAGGCCGCGAATCTTGTCCTCCTCCTCCGCGCGCGCCGTCAGCATGATGATCGGCAGATCACGAAGATTCGGATCCGCGCGCAGTTCCCGCGCGAACTCGATGCCGGAGACGCCCGGGAGCATCCAGTCCAGCAGGATCAAATCGGGCCGACGGCTCGCGATGGACAGACGTGCGTCCTGGACATCGGCGGCTTCGGTGACAGTGAGGCCCTTGCGCTCCAGCGCAAAGCGGACCATGTCGCGGATTGGCGCCTCGTCCTCGACGATCAGGATGTGTTTGCCTTGCATTAACGGCGGTTTGACAGAGCGGGTGGTCACCGTTCGCGCACTCCCCCGCGCTAATCGGCGCGGAAACCCTATGACTCAACGATGACGAAACTGTGACAGCCTCGTGATCATCCGCCAAGCCGGCTGGCTTCGGGGTTCTCGTCCCTTCACCTAAAGCGCGGCGGAGACGATTTCCCGCACGTCGGCCGACAAGGACTCGGATTCCGCGATGCGCGTCAGTTCGCGTCGCATCAGTTCGCTGCGATCGCCCAGTATTCTCGCGACCTGAGTCAGCGGCCTGACGATGCGTGCCGCGACCTGCGGATTCAGCGCATCCATGGCCAGCCCCTCGTCCGCGAGCAGCCGGTAGCCTTCGCCGTCCATGCGATGGAACCCGTCGAACTGGCGTTGACCGAACGACCCGAACAAGGCCCGCACGCGGTTGGGAACGCCGCGATCGTAGTCGTCCCGGGCCGCCAGTTCGCGGATACCGTCGGGCTGGCCCTGAATGACGGATGTCGCCTGCAACTGGAACCACTTGTCCATGGCCAGCGGCTCGGTGCCCCAATCGTCGGCGAAGCGCGCGAACAACGCGGCGCGAACCGGAGCGTCGAGGTCGTTCACCGCCGCCAGCGCCGCGAGCCGATCGGTCAGATTGTCCGCCGCGCCCATCAAGGCCTCGGCTCGCGCCGCGGCACCCGAGGCGTCAACCAGACTCAGCAGCTTGAGACAGGCGCCACGCCGACGGCGCAGATGCGCCTGTTCAGCGTCGAAGCGATAGGGACTGGCGGTCCCGATGGCGTCATACCAGGCGACCAGTTGCCGGGCGAGGCCCTCGGCCACGGTCTGACGAACGCAGCGATCGGCAACCAGCGCCGCGTCAACGTCAACCGCGCCCAGCGCATCGGTGAACTCCACCGTCGCCGGCAGATCCAGCCACTCGCCGACGATGGGCTCCGACGGGTCCGTCGCCGCGACGGCCTCACAGAATGAGGTCAGCCGGGCACGGCCGCGGGCGTCATCACCCTGCACGTAGTCGGAGAACGCCGCGTGAAGCAGTCGCTGACCGGCCTCCCAGCGCGAGAACGCATCGCTCTCGGCGCGCATCAGCAACGCCAGATCGGTGTCGGGCTGGTCGAAATGCAACCGCACCGGCGCGGAAAATCCACGCAGCGCGGACAGCACCGGTCGCTCGCTCAGGCCGGTCCAGAGCATCTCCGCTTCAGGCCTGTCGAGCACGAACACGTTGTGGGCGGATTCCAGCAACGGCGTATCCGGCGAGGCGTCCACGGATGCGCCATGACGATCAAACAGCGCGAGGCTCACCGGAATCGGTGCCGGGTGCTTGTCCGGCTGTCCACGGGTTGGCGCCATGTGCTGGGTCAACGTGAGCCGGTAGGTGCCGGTGGTGCCATCCCACTGATCGCGCAGCTGCAGGCTGGGCGTGCCGGCCTGGGAATACCAGATCCGGAATGCGGACAGATCGGCGCCGCTGCCGGCCTCGATGGCGGCGACGAAGTCCTCGATGGTCACCGCCTGGCCGTCATGGCGCTCGAAGTACACGTCCATGCCCTTGCGGAAGCCGGCCTCGCCGACCAGCGTGCGCATCATCCGGATGACTTCCGAGCCCTTCTCGTACACGGTCGCCGTGTAGAAGTTGTTCATCTCCACATAGGATTCCGGTCGCACCGGATGCGCCATCGGACCGGCATCCTCCGGGAACTGGAACGCCCGCAAGCCGCGAACCTGCTCCACCCGGGCCACGGCGGGGTCGTTCACCGTCTCCGAGAACTGCTGCTCACGGAACACCGTCAACCCTTCCTTGAGGCTGAGCTGGAACCAGTCGCGACAGGTGATGCGGTTGCCGGTCCAGTTGTGGAAATACTCGTGGGCGATCACGTCGCGCACGACACGGTAGCCGGCGTCGGTGGCGGTATCCGGGTCGGCCAGCAGGCAGCTGGTATTGAAGATGTTCAGACCCTTGTTTTCCATCGCCCCCATGTTGAAGGCGGCGGCGGCGACGATCAGATAGCGATCC
>CALBOV010000280.1 GCA_937896565.1 uncultured Salinisphaerales bacterium | reverse complement strand
CGCGGAACAGTGTCGCCTCGCGCTTGAGGGAAGACAGGCGGCTGCCGTCGGGACTGAACTTGTAGACGCGTTGTTCGCCCGTCTTGCTGTGGCGTGCCAACCAGACTTCACTGTTGCCGGACGGGCTGAGCTGGCGTTCCAGCTGGAAGTGGTCGCGGCCGGGCACCCTCGCACCCGGTGTCAGATCCATTTGACTGGTGTGGCGGCGGCCGACCGCCACGCGTTCGACCGGAATGGCCAGTCGGTATCCCACCCTGGGAACGGTGACGATGATGTTCGTGCCATCGTCTCCAAAGGCCTTGCGCAATTTGCCGACGGCCGTGGCCAGCACATGATCCACGGTCAGCCGTCCCTGCCAAACCGTCTCGAACAGTTCTTCCTTGGTGACGACTTCGCCCGCGTGTCGCAGCAACCGGGTGAGGACTTGCAGCGGTTTCTGTTCAACGTCGACCGGCAACCCCGATACGCGCAGTTCCAGTCTCGCTTCATCGAACTGCATGTCGCCGAACCGCCAGCGATACAGCTGATTCCCTTCGCTCATCCCACCATCCCCCGGCCCGCCATACCGGGCTTTTTAACCATATCGCGTGTCATCGGTGCCACGAAAGAGCGGCTTGAAGGTTTCTTGAAATCCGCTTGAGGACTCGGGGGTGTCAATGACGGCAGTCTTTTCGTCGGCACCCGAGGTTGACCGGTATGGGTTCGAGTCGGGGTTTCACTTCACCTGCGCCGATGTCCGTCCGCTACTCGCACATCAGCGTGTCATATCCAAAAGGGCGTCACGATGAAATTGATCACTGGAATGGCCCGGGCAAGGGCAATCACCACGCTGCTGTTCGGTCTGGCGCTGACCGGCTGTGTTGCCGCCGGGGGATCCGCGCAGATCAAACCGGACAACGTCGCCAAGCTTCAGGAAGGCGTCACCACGATGGCGGAGGTCCGAGCCATGTTCGGCGATCCGATTCAGACCGGCCTGACATCGGATGGCAACCGAGAGTTCTATTACCAGCACTCGAAAACGGTCGTGAACCCGGCGACCTACATTCCCGTGGTTGGTTCGTTTCTCGGAGGCAGTGATACCGACTTCCAGAAGCTCACGATCATTTTCGACGAAGACGACATCGTGGAGCACTTTCTCTACGACGAGACAAGCCAGGAAACAAAGACGCCCCTGGGCTTCTGAACAGCGTTCAGCCCGTCAAATATCACGGAAACGAATCACTGGAGGGTGCGCAATGCCAATCCTGTTCGAGACGGAGTGGTTTGTCTGGAAAGTCGAGAACGATCACTCATCGCGAGGAAGCGAGAACAGAAAATTCCACAGCGGAATATGGGATCGAAACGAGTGGACGATTGGCGAGAAATCGATGGAGCAAGGTCTCGCGTCGCTCACCCAGCGTTGCATGGAAGAAAACCTGGAAATCAAGTCGGTGGTTCCGCTCAATGGCGCCCGTGCCTACGACTACTGCCAGTCAAATTCGACCGTTGGCCAATCAGGCGGAGCGGGATGGGGGTTGGGCTACGGCTGGGGCGTCACTCTCTGCGAGGGGTTTGTTGCCATGTTGCAGCGCCGGGTCGAGGTGCCCGCCGCGGACTACGAAACCCGGCTTCAGGCCAACCGACTGAAGGCGCGCATCGCCGAGAAGATGCGCTTGATCGAGGCCCTATCCACGCGTGCACAAGCGTCACCGGACGTTCAGAAGAAGATCGAAAAGCAGGGCCTGATCGGCAAGAAGGAAACCTGGTGTGTCGGGGACGACGAATTCAGCTCGGAAGCGGAGGCGACCGCGTTCGCGCAGTCCCTGGCGAAAAAGCAGTTCGTTGACATTCAGCAACCCATCGCGGCGACCAATGCCGAGATCGAGGCCTTGCAGGCCGAACTCGCCGCGCTGGACGGAAAGGCATCTAAAGGCACCAGTTGATCGGGTGTCCGCTACCTCACTACTTGTTCGGGAGATTGAAATGTTTGGAGTTTTACGCATTGGAAGGCGGCTTCCGGCGCTCGTCATCGCGTCGTTGCTCATCATCACGGTTGCCGGTTGCGGCTCCGGTCTGAACGGCACTTATACCGATGAAATGGGCATCGTTGAGTACCAGTTCAAACCGAACGGGACCGCACGGATGAACACCATGGGAACCGTCATGGAGCTCGAGTACAAGGTCGACGGCAATGAACTCCACCTCGAAATGATGGGCGGTGTCAGCCAGATCCTTCGCATCGAGGGCGATGGGGAAGCGCTCGTCGGCCCCATGGGCATGACGCTGAGTCGTCAGTCGGAATGATCCTCATCACGCGTCAACGGGCCGCCGGATTGTTGCAAGCGTCCGGTATCGGCGATGTGGCGCGACTGTCGCTGCCTGGAAGAGGCAGCTCCTAGTCTGGAGAACGTAATGAAACCAGTTTGTTTACTTGCCGGTCTGATCGTCACGGCTTGCCTGCTGAGCGGTTGTGGCGGCCCGTCGCTGGATGCAACGGACGCTCGGACAATGATGGCGAGCGTCGAGGAGATGGCGGCCGAGATGAAACCGCTGGCACGGAGAACCCTGGCCGAGGACATTCTGCTCATCGGGCATGCGCAGGCCGAGGGCATGGACAGTCTGAAGGCCGAGGACCTGTATCCCGAGGAGGCCGAGTGGGTGATTTTTCCGGGGACTGCGCCAGCCAGCGTCCGGCGCGATATGGAGCTGGACGGTCTTCGGCCCAGCGACATCTACGTCAGGATGCTGGCGAAGGGGAGTGCCCCGTTTCACGGCAAGTCCGCCAAGGCGTTGCATGAGGCCGCTGACGATATGCGTGCCGAACGGCTGGTGGCCCTGCGTCAGGAGGCACTGGAGCTGCAGGCGAAGGCTGTCGCCGCGTTGCCGCGGGTTGAAGCGAAACTGGCTGAACTCGAAGCTCAGATGAACGAGGTCAAGCAGAACACGCAGGGCGTCGATCCCTTGCAGAAGTGGAGGGCGGATGCCGAGTTCAGGCGGAAGATTGGTCCCTGCGCTTCGACTGCGAATGCGCTCAAGACGCTGCTGCAACGCGTGGACGAATACCTTCAGGGGCTGGGCGCGATGGAGCAACAGAGGGCACCGGTACAGATGCCTGATATCCACGGATTCAGTCGTTTCGACTGCTGACGCCGCGCCCCTTGTCTGATTGACCGGCTTGCCGGATCGCCGTTACTGGCGGGCCGGCGAGTCCGCCACAGGTGTCAGACAGCCGAAAACGAGCTCAAGGTCGAACGCAACTGCGCGGCGCCGATCACTTCCGGCTCGT
>CALBOV010000279.1 GCA_937896565.1 uncultured Salinisphaerales bacterium | reverse complement strand
TTTGGAATGACCAAACCTCTCTCCTCGCGCCTTGCCTGGCCTCATTTCAGGCGGCAACTTGGCGGCGTGAATAAATCAGTGCTTCCCTAAGTACAGATTGGCCGTTTTCACGGTCGGGGTATTGACTTTTCGAGACAATTCTTTTGCATTAGGAGACATGGCCACTCTCCTCAGAGCTGCCGGCATGCGCGGTCTGGCCGATGAAATGCGCGAACTCGGCGTACCCATCGAGCCGCTGATGGCGCAGTTGCAGATTCCGCTGGCGGCGCTGACCGAGGAGGAACTGCGGATCTCGCTGCAGGCCTACGTGCAGCTGCTGGAGATCGTCAGCCAGCGGGCCAACTGCCCGGATCTGGGTTTGCGGTTGGCGGCACGACAGGACATCACCATCCTCGGTCCGCTGGCCATCGCCATGCAGCACGCCGAAACCGTCGGCGACGCGCTTGCGGTCTGCGCCCGCTATCTGCACACCCACAGCCCGGGCATCCGCGTCAGCGTCCACCGCGATTCGCCCACGGCGGGCGAAACCTGCCTGCGCATGGCCTTCATCACGCCGGGCTGGCTGCCACGGCGACAGGCTGTCGAGCAGTCGCTGGCCGACCTGTTCAACTTTTCGAGCTGGATCGCGCAGGATCGGCTGCCCGCGCTGCGCGTGAGCCTGCCGCACGCCCAGCTCGCGGCCACGCCGCGCTACGTCGAAACCTTTGGCCGACCAGCCGAATTCATGGCACCGCACGCCGAAATCGTCGTGCCGTCGGAGTTTCTGGATCGCGGGCTCACCCAGGCCAGCGCGGCGCTGCACCAGATGAGCCTGGATTACCTGCAACTGGCCTTTCTGCCCGGCGAGCAGACTGTCGGCGAGCGGGTCGAGGAGGTGCTGCGGCGCGCGCTGGCGAGCACCCGCGGCCGCCGCGATATCGTCGCCAAGTTGCTGGACCTGCATCCCCGAACCCTGCAACGGCGGCTGGCCGCGGAAGGCCTGCGCTATCAGACCATTCTCGATACGGCGCGACGCGAGCAGGCCATTCACTGGCTGACCGAATCCGAGGTGCCGCTGTCGCAGATCGCCGGCATGCTCGGTCTGGCTGATCAGGCGGTGCTGACGCGCAACTGCCAGCGCTGGTTCGGGCGGTCGCCGGCACGGGTGCGGGCAATCGGGCCTTATTGAAGACACGCTCGGCATCGGCAATCAGGCCGTCATGCCGCCATCGACGACCAGATCGGCCCCGGTGACGTAGCTGGCCTCGTCGGAGGCGAGAAACAGCACTGCGCTGGCGATTTCCTCGGGTCGCGCGAAGCGCCCCATCGGAATTCTCGCCAGCGTGCGCTCGGCGAAGGCAGCCGCCTCGTCCTGCGGCAGCGTGCCCAACGCACCGGAGACCATCTCGGTTTCGGCGAAGCCCGGACACACCGTATTGACCCGGATCGCGTAACCCTGGCGCGCGCAGTGAATCGCCGCCGACCGCGTGAACAACCGAACGCCGGCCTTGCTGGCGTTGTAGGCGGGGATCAGCGCGTCGCCAAGCATGCCCTCGATGGAGGCGATGTTGACGATCGCGCCGCCGCGATGCCGCATCCGCTCGATCGCAAGCTGGGTGCCGGTGAACACGGCGTCCAGGTTCACGTCCAGGGTCTTGCGCCACTGCGCGAAGGACAGCTTCTCCACATCCCCGAGTATCGCGATACCCGCGTTGTTGACCAGTACGTCCAGCCCTCCCCACAGCGATTCGATGTGATCGACCGCGGCGGCCCACTGCTCGGCGCTGGTGGCGTCATGTAGCAGGAACGCCGCACGGTCCGCGGCATCCAGACCCGCCACCGCCGCCTCGCCGGCGTCGCCGTCCAGATCGGTGAGCAACACCTTCGCGCCCTCGTCCAGCAAGGCGCGGGCGGCCGCCAGTCCCAGCCCGCGTGCCCCGCCCGTCACCAGACAACGTTTTCCGTCCACTCGTCCCATGATCGTCTCCCTGAAGGTTGCCGCTACTGCGCCGTGAAGCCGCCATCGACGACCAGCTCCGCGCCGTTGACCCACTTGGCCGCATCCGAGGCCAGGTATGCCACCGCGCAGGCCACGTCCTCGACCGCGCCGAAACCCATCGGATGCACCGCCTCGAACTGGGTTCTGGCCGCCTCCTCGCTCTCGGCCAGGCCCAGCCGGACGAAGTCGCTCAGGAAGGCGTCGCCCATATCGGTCCGCACGATGGCCGGGTGGACCGAATTCACCCGAATACCCAGACCCAGCGCGGCGGATTCCACCGCCGCGGCCTTGGTCATGGACCGCACCGCGCCCTTGGAGCTGTGGTAGGCGCCGTGCGCCGGCGTGCCGATGATTCCAGCCACCGAGGACAGATTGACGATGGCGCCGGATCCGCCGGTCATCACCCGCATCGCGTGCTTGATGCCGAGGAAACTGCCGGTCACGTTGATCCGCATGACCCGCTCGAAATCCTCGACCTCGCACTGGGCGAACAGCGAAGCGGTTTCGATGCCGGCGTTGTTGACCAGGATGTCGAAGCCGCCAAACTGCGCCTGCATCGCCTGGCAGGCCTGTTCCCACGCGGCCTCGTCGGTTACGTCATGGGGGTGAAACGCCACCCGACCGCCCCGCCCGGCCAGCGATTCCGCGGCATGGCGCCCGGCCTCTTGCTCGATGTCGGTGATCAGCACGTCCGCGCCCAGTTCCGACAGCGCGTCGGCGATGGCGAACCCGATCCCGCGTGCGCCGCCTGTCACCATGGCCGTCCGCCCGCCCAGATCGAACAGTGTCTTGTATTGGCTCATTGGCAATGTCTCCTTTCCGCGATCGCAGGCTAGACCGACGACCGCGCCAGGCCACCCACCCGCTTGAGTAGGTTGGCTGGCCAAGCCATGCACGGATCGCCCATTCCATTGTGTGGAGACGCCGCCGCATGCGGCTGCGTAGCGTCTGGCGGACACCCCGCCCATCGAAGGAGACACGATGCGCAAGGACATCGAATTCCGCACATCCGACGGCGTCATGCTGCGCGGGTGGCTGCAACTGCCCGAACACGGTCAGGCGCCACATCCAGCCGTGGTCATGGCGCACGGATTTTCCTCCGTGAAGGAAGTCTTTCTGGACCAGTACGCCGATGTGTTCAGCGCCGCCGGGCTCGCCTGCCTGGTCTACGACCACCGCAACCTCGGCGCCAGCGACGGCATGCCGCGACTGGAGGTCGACCCGTGGCTGCAGGTCCAGGGCTACCGGGATGCGATCACCTTCGCCTCGCAGCAACCGGAGATCGACGCGAACCGGATCGGCGTGTGGGGCACCAGCTACAGCGGCGGGCATGTCCTGCCGGTCGCCGCGCTGGACAAGCGCGTGAAGGCGGTCGTGTCGCAGGTGCCCTTCATCTCCGGCCACGCCAACATGCAGCGCGTGTTCCGTGAGGAGGAGTTCGAGGCGTTGCGCGAGCGCTTCAACGCCGACCGCGTGGCGCGCTTCCGCGGCGAGGCGCCGGCCATGATTCCGGTGTTCGGTGAACGCGGCTCGCTTTGCGCTCTGCCGTCGCCGGAGGAATGGACGTTCATCCAGGAATCCGGCCTGCTCGGCACGGAACTGTGGCTCAACGAGGTCACGCTGCGCTCCACGGAGATGATGATGGAGTACGAGCCGGCGCAGTACATCGCGCAGATCACCCCGACGCCGCTGCTGATGATCCTGACGACACGCGACATCGTCACGCCCACGGATATCGCGCTGGATGCGTTCAAGCGCGCGCACGAACCCAAGGAACTGCTGCTGATCGAGGGCGGCCACATGGAGGTCTACGTGTCGCAGTTCGAGCGCGGCTCCGCCGCTGCCCGCGACTGGCTCGTGCGGCATCTGGCGGCCGGCTAAGGCCGGCCGGCGCCCCGCTTTTCGAAGACCGGAAACAACAACGCCGCCGGCCGAGCCTCTGCCCGACCGGCGGCGTATCCCACTGCTGACCCTCTAGCCTTTCTGCCGGAGCTGCATCACCTCGGCTTCCAGTTCGGCGATGCGCACATCCTTGGGATTGAGCATGAACTGGCTTTGCAGCGGCGCGTTGCCATCCATCGTCACGCGCTGCCCCATCATCACGCCGTAGACCTCGTCCTTGTTGTTCCAGCAGCCCATGAACGGCAGGTGCTCGGGCGGCTCGTCGGTGGTCCAGGTCTTGACGAACTCGTCGTAGGGCACGCCGCGGGCAAGCCGGGCCTTGCGCTCGGCATCCCGGGCCTGCTCGGTGGCGGCCTCGTCGATCAGCAGATTGTCCTCGTCGTAGACCACGTGATAGATCACCCGGGCGGTGTCGTGGGAGATCAGATCCTCTTCCAGATCCTTGGCCACGAGCTTCGGGTCGCGCTGCAACACGTCGCCGTAACCGCCGCCGGAGCCCTGGCACATCATGTACAACTCACCCGGCGCGGCCAGCTCGAAGGTCATCCCCATGTCATGCGTTGAGTAGGTCGCGCCCTCGATCGGCTGCTCGTTCATCAGGTAGCAGATGTCGAACTTGATCTTCGACGGGTCCTTTTTCAGCTCTTCGAAGATGTCGATGCCCTTGATCTTGCACAACGGATAGGCCGGCGACGCATAGCCGCCGAACAGGGGCTGCGCCGATGAGAACAGCGAGCCCGAGCAGCCGGTCATGAAGCCCCACAGACCGGAACGCCGGTAGGTGTGAATCTGCTCGTAGCCGAGACCGGAGCGCTGCTTGCCGAAGCCGACCCGGTCCTTGGCCAGGGTGAAGGCGCCCAGGCGGACCATGGGCAGATCCTCTTCCATCAGTTCGATCTCGCCCAGGTCGCAGTGCGCGGCGAACGGCGGGGACACCGAATGCTCGCCATCCCAGTGGCTGCGACCGCCCTGCCCCATGCCGTTGATGTCGGCGCAGAAGTTGCCGACATAGTCGCCGTGCTGGGTCAGGCCGCCGTAGATCAGCGTGGCCGGCTGGTCGTACTGCGGCGCCACCATCGCGGTGTAGCGATGCGGCAGGCTGTAATTCAGCTTGGCCATCGGGATGCAGGCGATGGTCATGGTCTTGAACAGCGGGATCAGACTCATCGCCTGCGGCGTCTCGAAGGAGCCGTTGATCAGGCTGTTGTCGTCGAAGATGAAATCGAAGGGCGTGAACACCGCCATGGTGAATGGCAGATCCGGCCAGATGTTCTGCATGTAGCCGGTGAACAGCATGGTCTTGAACGAGGCCTGACAGGCGTTGATCGACCGGTTCAGCAGCTCCGGTGACGAGCCGCGCAGGTCCACGATCATCTTGTCGCCGTCGACGGTGATCGCCATGTTCAGCTTGAGCATGGCGTTCTCGCGCAGCGTGGAGTCGGCGAAGGACACCGTACGGGTGGTGCCGTCCGGCAGTTCGGCGATGCGGCGCTTGACCTCCTCGACCACGTCCTCCAACTGCTTGCGCAGCATGATGATCAGCGCTTCCTCACCGTGTTCCTCGAGGATGGCCATGATGCGCTCGCGCAGGCGGATCACCGAGTACAGCCGGACCTTCATGTCTTCCAGCTGCAGCTTGGGATCGCGCACCGAGTTCTGCAGGAAGGTGACGATGTCGCGCTTGAGCTCGAAGTTCTCGGCGCAGCGGAACGGCGGCATCTTCAGGCCTTCGTCGTACTTGCTCTCGGCCGCCGCGGGCATCCCGCCCGGCTCGCAGGAGCCGTTCTCGCCCTCATGGATGGTCGCGGAAATCCAGCAAACCAGTTTCCCCTTCCAGAACACCGGCATCATCATCGACTGGTCGGTATTGTGGATGCCGCCGTAACGGGCGTCGTTGTGGATGAAGGCGTCACCTTCCTTGACGCCCACGGTCGGCTCGTCGGTCCAGTACTTGTTGATGAACTTGATCGGGTAGAACGCCGCCGCCGCGAACCCGCCGACGCCATGCGGCGCGATGAGCGACAAATCACCGGCTGCGGTGAAGACCGCCGTGGTCATGTCGCCCCACTTCGCCCCGGGCGCCGCACCCATCTGCTCGATCATCGTGTGGGTTTCGTCCAGCGCGGCGATGATCAGCCCGCGGACCTCGTTGGTCTTGTGCGGATCGACCTCGCCGGAGAGCAACTGGTCCTCGATCGCCGACCGCGGCTCGATCCGGTGGTTCTCCATGATCGCCGGGTCCGGGGCGTAGAACATCTTGTTATCCTGGACGAACCGGTTGAGCAGTTCCTGCTGCTCGGTCGTCAATTTCACTTGTTCGTTCATTGTGTGTCTCCTCGAATTCCGTGGGTCAGTCCGCGCAGGTGAACCAGACCGCGTTCTGCTCGGCGGC
>CALBOV010000278.1 GCA_937896565.1 uncultured Salinisphaerales bacterium | reverse complement strand
CTCTGGCGGCAGATCCGCCGCATTGACCACGACCATGGCCAGCGTGGCGGACGACCGAGCCAGGCTGTCGGTGATGCTCAGCTGGAAGCGCAGTGTGGCGTCGACTGGCGTTTCGGGGGCAATCCAGCGCGCCACCGCCTGATCGGCGTCCATCAACGTGACCGAAGGACCGTCGATCTGGCTCCACGCGTAGCTGAGCCCGCCGCCCGCCGGGTCCAGGCTGCCCGATCCGTCCAGCGAGACCTCCACACCGGCGTCGACACGCGCCGGCGCCGATGCAATGGCCTCCGGCAGATCGGGATCACCGCCACCGCCCGGGGCTCCGTCGAGAATGTCGATGATGATCCGGTTGTCCGGAATCAGACTGCGGGCATCCTCCACCGAGGTGATCAGCAGGCTGAACTGCTCGGTGGGCTCGACAACGTCGTCCGCCAGCACCGGCAGCCGTACCAGCGCGATGCGTGCGCCGGCCGGGATGGTCAGCGTGTCCTGAATCATCGCGAAGTCGACATCGGCGGTCGCGGTGTCACCGGCGGCCACGGCCGTCTCCACGCTGACCGTCACGGGGAAGCCCACCGCGCGATCCAGCGTCAGGCTCACGATGGCCACGGTTCCGCTGGGCCCTTCGGTGACCCGGGCGCGGCCGTCGGCCATCAGCGCCGGCGTGTTCGGTACACCGAAGCACAGATCAGCCGGATCGTTCGGACAAAGATCGTCCAGGTCCGACACACCGTCGCCGTCGGTATCCGCCAATGTCGGATCGCCGGCGGTCAGAATCGGGGCCAGCGCGACCTCGTCGCGGTTGTTCACGCCATCGCCGTCACTGTCGGCCGTGGCATCGAGCAGGCTGGGGTCGCTCTGCAGCGTCGTCACATCCGTGAGCAGCAGCAGACGGGACAGATAGGCCCGCGCGCGGTCCGCCGCCTGGGCAGCCCGCACGTCCACCTCGGTCGCGAATACCGGGCACTGGGCATCGAAGGCGGCCCGCTCCGGGGACTCCGGTGGCAGGCTGGCGAGAAATTCCTCGGCGACCAGACAACCCTCCGGCGGCGTCTGGAAGCTGTCGGCGAACCGGCGCGCCATCCAGACATCCGAATACTCACCATCCGGCAAGGCATCGGAGGTGGTCTGCTCATCAATGAACCCGGCCAGCTCCACGTACTCGGGCAGCTTTCCATTGTCGGGATCCAGCACCGTCTCCAGACGATCCAGCAGATCACCCAGCCCGCCCGGCAGCGGTCCGGCACGCAGCTTGTCGGTGAATGCCGTCAGCCATTCCCGCGTCTGCGCCGGCACTCGCGAGTTGAACAGGACAGGGGTCGGCGCGGCATTGACGCGCGCCTCGTCGGTCAGAATCTTCTGCGCCACATAGGCGACCCGGGTCGCGGACCAGTCCACCGGCGCATCGGCGGTGACGACCAGCACCTGCTCCAGCCAGGCAATCAGTTGCTTCTTCCAGGCCTCGGCGTCGCTCCACTGCGGCTCGGTGGCGAGGAATCGGGGCAGCGTCGCATCGTCCTGCGGCGCCAGCATGCGCTGGTGAACCCAGGTGTCGGCATCGCGCTGCAGCCAGGCCTCCAGCACCGCGCCTCCACCGGCCGGAACCCGCGCCGCCGGGAATTCGGCGCGCTCCAGCGCCATGTCGGCATTGCCGCGTAGCAGGCTCGGCGCGAAGGCATCGGCGTTGAGCGCCGAGGCGTTGAGGTCGGCCTCGGTCAGACGATCATCCAGCCGCCAGGCGCGTGTGCCATCCAGCGCGTGTCCGGCGGCCAGTGTCCACTGACCACCGACAATCTCGCGCCGCTGCTGCAACGCGCTTTCGATCAGATATTCCACCTCGTACAGACGGCGGGCGTTCGGAAATTCCTTGTAGCGCTGGGTCCGGCGGGCGTAGGTCTCGCTGATCAGCGTCTCGCCGGTCTGCGGATCGGTTTCCTCGTTCTCGCCGTCCAGCGGCGTCAGCTTGGGATCGACCGGATCATCCACGCGAGTGCCACGCAGCCGCTCGTCGAAATCGCTCCAGCCATCGGCATCGGTGTCGCGGGGCTGACCGGTGGCCGGATCAATGTCATCGGCGCGCAGCCACTCGTCGAAGTCGCTCCAGCCATCGCCGTCGCTGTCGACAAAGCGGTCATCGGTCAGTGGATCGCTGCCGATGGCCGCCTCAACCAGATCGGGAATGCCGTCGTTGTCGCTGTCGCGGCGCTCGCCCCGTGGGTCCGAGCTCGCGATGCGGAAGTCACGCTGCATCGACGCCAGCGCGGCACCGCCCGGTTTGGTGACATCGACGCGCACGGCGTATTGCCCATCGCGAATCAGATGCACCGTCGCGCCGGCATAGCCGCCCGGCAGCGCGGTCGGCGCCTGACAGCCGGAGCTTTGCTGGGAGCCACAGAGCAACGCGTCCAGGCGCGTGTCGCCGTTCACGCGAATCGTCAGGCGGACCTGCGGTTCCTTCAGCAACTCGGCCGACAATCCGGCCGACACGGCGATGGTGCCGTCGTAAAGCCCGCCGTCTGGCGACAGGCGCAGCTTCGGCTCAGGCCCGGCCGTCGCGGCATCGCGATCGGTGGATTGCAAACCGGCCAGCGAGATGGCCGGCTGGCCCGGCGTCATCGGCACCGAACTGGCGGCCAGTTCGTTGACCAGAATCTGCTGCGAGCCGCTGGCGGAAAATACCGGCCCATCGGCGCCGACATAGTTCGGCACCCATTGCCCGGCGTTCGCACCGAACACCGTACCGGCGACCGGATCGACGACCCACAGGTCCGGGTTGTCACCATCAAACAGCGCACTGCCCTGCGCCAGCGTGGTGACAGCCATTGCGGCCAACGCCGCAAGCATTCGGCGAGACACAATCACGAGGCACCTCCGGTGGACGCAGCGGCCTGGCCGGAGGACGACTCCGATTCCAGCCAGGGCGTCTGGCGCCATTGCCGGATGCGGTTGTCCGCCGTGAAGTAGACGATCTGATAGCGGTAGTCGTAGCCGACCAGGCGAGTCTGGCGGTCGTAGTAGGCGAGCTGGAAGCCACCGTTGAAATCCGGGTCTTCGATCAGCTTGATGAACGGATCGGCCAGCACATCGATCGGATCGGCCCGCACGCCGCCAATGCGGTCGAAGTGCAACCGGTCGATCAGCGGCGACACCTCCATCCAGTCACCGATGGCGCCGTCCGGTCCGCGCGCCTGGCGGTACACGACGAAATCCAGCACGTTGCCCAGTGCCGCTCGCAGCTCGCTGCTTTCGGCCAGTGAACACGCGGGTTCGATGAAGGCCCCTTCGCTGCGGGGTTTCTCGTTGAAGCCGAGAATCTCGGCGAGATTGCAGGCGGAGATGCTCACACCCCGAAACGCCGGTGCCAGCGGAATCAGCACCGCGGTCTGTTCCTCCAGGTCCGTCGGATTCAGATCAATCCCCTGGAGCAAAGCCAGCGCGTCGCCTTCCGGCGCCTGCTCCACCACCGGCCAGGGCAGATACTCGGGTGCGACAAAGCTGTCGGAGCGCTCGCTGCAAAGCGGCGCGCTCCATGGCGACACCGGCGCATCGACGCCCTCGGCCGACGGCCCGATGGCACGCAGGCGCAGACACCAGCGCTCACCCGCGTCGTCGGCATCAGCCAGCAACTGGGGAATATCCAGCCCCTGCGAAAGCACATCGGTCGTGATCGCCCCGCCGGCGTTCGGCACGGCCCGCACCACGGTGCCGCCGTCCGCGCTGTCGCGCTCGCGGGTCAGCTCGACCATGGTCACCGTGACCGGTTCGGGCGACAGCTTCCAGCGCGCCGTGGCGCGGGTGTCTGCGAACTCCAGCGCCACCGGTTGCGGCGTCGACGGTGCGGCGAACTGCTGCCCGCCCGCCGCGATACAGCCGGCGAAGCTGCTGGCCGACAGGTTGTTGTGCTCGTCCTGGGTCACGGCGTGGAAGCAGCCAACCCCGGCGTCGAGCTCATAGCCGTCGATCACCTCCGGCGTGTCCGTGCCGCAGGAGGTCGCTACCCGCGTATTGCGGCCGGCAATCTGCCGGAACAACGAGCCGCAGGTCCCTGGCGGAAACTCGACGTTGACGTAAACCGCGCCCGGCACCGATTCACCCGGCTCGGCGGCGCGGCGATCGCAGCCGTCACGAACAATGGCGACATCACCCGAATCGCAGAATCGCGCACCGTCGCCCACCGGCATGTTGCAGTAGCGGGCGTCCACGCCCTTGTCCGGCGGCTGGATCTGGTATTGCAGGGTGAAGAAGCCATCGCAAAGCCCCTGCTGGGTGACCAGCCGGCAAAGCGTGTCGGTGGACGCATCCGCCTCACGCACCGCGAAGGTCTGGGTCGGCGGCGGCAGGTTGGTGCTGTTGCCGCAGGCCACGCCGAGGCGGCGGCCGGTCTGGATGCCGTCGCGCAGCGTCCAGGCGGTGGTCGCATTCACCACGTCCAGACGGCAGTCGCAGTTCTCGTCGCTGTCGGTCTCGAATCCGACCGTCGGCGGCTCCGGCGCCAGACGCTGCGGGAAGATCGCCCGGACCGGCGCCGATAGCAGGCTCGCCCGCGACCCGTTGGTCACGCTGGCGATGCGGTACCAGTACACCACGCCGGGATCAGCGGCCGGCGTCTCGTCGATCAGCCGAATCTCGGGCCGTTGGCCGTCGCCGATCAGCTCACGGCTGAGCTTGGCATTCTTCGCCAGGACCGAATCGGGGCCGAAGGCCGGCTTGTCGGCATCGCACTGAGCGCCGGCGGCAAGCTGACCCGCGGCGATCAGCCGACGCTCGTCGGTGTCGCTGTAACCGTCACCGTCGGAATCCTTGAAGGCCGACGCCTGCTCGAAGGTCTCGAAGCGATAGACGCGGTAGTCCGCGACATCCACTGACACCGCGCGCCGTGGATCGGTGTTGCAGTTCGCGGTGGGACCAACGATCTCCAGCCGGTTGGTCTGCCGCGCTTCCAGCGGATTGCAGATCTGGTCACCGCCGAGGAAGGTTTCGACAAAGCTGTCGTAGGTGATGTCGTCCCAGGCCAGTTCCATGTGGCCGGGGGCGGCGCCGGTGTCGGCGTAGGCACGCACGTCCCAGGGCGCTGGCGGCCGGGCCAGATCGTCGACCAGCACGATGGCGCCCGAGGTCGGTCCGTACTGACCGGCGAAATCACGGGCCACCAGGTAGTAGGCGCGGCGATCACCGGCGCGCACGTCGGCGGCCAGCAGCTCGTCCTGGGTTTCCAGGAACACCGGCTCGTCACCCTGGGCGCCATCGATGGTCAGCAGCACCTCGTTGACCTTCTCCAGCCCGTCGAAGCGCACGGTGCCGGTGCTGTCATGCCCGCGACCGGCCGCCTCCGTCGCCAGCGAGCGAACCGGTGCATCGGTCATCGACGCCGGTACGTTGTCCGTGCTGCGGTAGAGGTCGTAACCGGCGATGAACACGTTGGAGGCCAGCGCATCGGCGGCGCTGGTCGACGACGGCGCGCGCCAGCTCAGCGCCACGCTGTGATGATCGCGCTGATGCTCCAGCGCATCGCAACTCCCCTGCTCCACCTGACGGAAATCGCGGGCGGGCAGCACCTGCCCCGGTGTCGTCGTATCCACGGTCACCCGACCAACCCGCGCCTCGCGCCCGTCGACATGCCGCGCCCTCAGCTCGTAGTCATGGCTGCGCGCGGTGATCTCGGTGTTGACAAAGGCGCGATACCGGGCACGGGCGATGTTGATGTCGGCCCGGGAGGCCAGACTCGCGTAGGTGATGTCGGCAGCCAGCCGCGCGGCCAGCGCAGCCGGAAAGTCGGAGGCGTCGAAATCGTCGACCGCGTCATCCTGCAAGGCCAGCTTCTTCAGCGCGGTCAGCGATTCCAGCCGGCGGCGCTCCTGGCTCGGCGCGGCGTACATCGCCTCGATCTCGTCGGCCGGCATCACCCCGATGGCCGGGAAATCCGCGAGCGGCGAGCCGTCCTTGTAGAGCACGAAACCGGCGATGTCTGCCGGCAGCTGGCCCTCGATGACATCCCAGCGCAGATACACCACGGGCTGGCCCTGCCCCGTGGATGACAACGAACCGGCCGGCGCCATCTCCCCCACAAAGTAGAAGGTGCCGGACGACACGG
>CALBOV010000277.1 GCA_937896565.1 uncultured Salinisphaerales bacterium | reverse complement strand
GTTTGGAGGAGGCCGCCGGTGAAACTGCTCGAATTTCTGAAACGCGAACGCAAGAAGTCGGCATCGGTTGCCAAGGAGCGCCTTCAGATCATCGTGGCGCACCAGCGGGGACAGCGCGATCAGCCCGACTACATGCCGATGCTGGAAAAAGAGCTGCTCGAGGTGATTCGGCGCTACGTGCAGGTGGACCAGGATGCGATCAACATCAGTCTGGACCGCGATAACGATTGCTCGGTGCTCGAGCTCAACGTCACGTTGCCGCGCGATGAGTGAAAGCCCGTCGGCTGAGTCGGGCGGCCGGGTATGCTAGGCTGAGCGCTTTTGGCAGTGGGGGAGACTGCGGCCATGGCGCAGGGCAAGACCGAGCCGACCTTTCTTTGGCATGATTACGAGACCTTCGGTGCCGATCCTCGGCGCGACCGCCCCGCGCAGTTCGCCGCGATCCGCACCGACAGCGACTTCAATCCCGTCGGCGAACCAATGACGTTCTATTGCAAGCCGGCGGACGATTTCCTGCCTCATCCCCAGGCCTGTCTGATCACGGGCATCACGCCCCAGGCGGCTCGCCGCCGTGGCCTGGCCGAGATCGAGTTCGCCGCGCGCATCCACGCCGAGATGAGCGTCCCCGGCACCTGCTCGCTGGGCTACAACACGCTGCGTTTCGACGACGAAGTCAGTCGTCATCTCTTCTACCGCAACTTCATCGATCCGTACTCGCGCGAGTGGCAGAACGGCAACTCGCGATGGGATCTGATCGATGTGGTGCGTACCTATCATGCCCTGCGTCCCGACGGCATCGAGTGGCCGACGCGCGAAGACGGCGCGCCGAGCTTTCGTCTCGAGGACTTGACCGCCGCCAACGGCATCGAGCATGCCGGCGCCCACGACGCGCTGGCGGACGTTCGCGCCACCATCGCCCTGGCGCGACTGTTGCGTGGCGCCAATGCCAACCTGTTCGACTACCTGCTGTCGCTCAGGGCCAAGCGTGAGGTGCGCAAACGCCTGGATACGACCCAGCGCAAGCCGGTGGTGCATATCTCGCGGCGCTACCCGGCCAGCCGTGCCTGCGGGTCTCTGGTGATGCCCCTGGCCGAACACCCGACCAATCCCAACGGCGTCATCGTCTACGACCTGTCGCTGGACCCTGCCGACATGCTCAGTCTCTCGGCCCAGGAGATTCGTGCTCGGGTATTCGTCAGCAATGACGACCTGGCCGAGGGCGAAAGCCGGATTCCGCTGAAGGTGGTGCACATCAACAAGTGTCCGGTGATCTTTCCGCCCAGTGCGCTCAAGGATGTGTCGGGGCCCCATCAGGGCGAGTACGGCGAGATCGTGGCGCGCATGGGGCTCGAGATGGACGCCTGTCGCGGTCACTACCAGCGGCTGGCCAAGGACCCCGATATCGTCGCCAAGGTGCAGGAGGTGTTCGCCGAGCCACCGCCGGAGCCGCCGAGGGATCCGGACCTGATGCTCTACTCCGGCGGGTTCTTCTCTCCTGCCGACCGCCAGCAGATGGAGCGCGTGCGTGCCATGGATCCCTGGGATCTTGTCGACGCCAGCTTTGCCTTCCAGGACCCGCGCCTCGAGGAGATGCTGTTTCGCTACCGCGCCCGCAGCTATCCGGACACCCTGACCGGCGAGGAGCAGGCGCGCTGGGAGACCTTCCGGTGGGAGCGGATGAACGACTCGGCGCTGGCGAGCCTGACGCTAAAGGACTTCGCGCGTGAAATCGAGCGTCTGAACCAGACCTCGCTGAGCGATCGCGAACGCCAGATCCTCGAGGAGATGGTGATGTTTGTGGAGTCGATCATGCCCGCCCAGGCGTTCGGCTAGGGGGGGCAGCCTGGCGCAGACGTACGGCGTCGCACTGGCCGTGTCGGGCATCATCAATATGGCTCCATGAATCAGGTGCCATGTATCAGGTGTGATGAAGCGGGTGAAACGACGCGGGTGAAACCACAAGGCCCGACCGGCGCTGCCGGTCGGGCCTTGTCGTCACTGC
>CALBOV010000276.1 GCA_937896565.1 uncultured Salinisphaerales bacterium | reverse complement strand
CTATTTCCGCGACCTGTCAGCGCGCAAGGCGCAACGTGATGCGTTCGCCGCGCAGCTGGAGATCGCGATCGAACACCATCTGCCGGTGTTCCTGCATCAGCGGGAAGCGCACGCCGATTTCCTGCCGATGCTTTCGGAGTACCGGCGGTCGCTGGTGGACTGCGTCGTGCACTGTTTCACCGATACGGCGGCTGCGCTCGACGACTATCTGGCCCTGGACTGCCACATCGGCATCACCGGCTGGATCTGCGATGAGCGACGCGGACAACACTTGCTTCACTGTGTCGGCGACATCCCGCACGACCGCTTGATGATCGAGACCGACGCCCCCTACCTGCTACCGCGCACGATCCGCCCGAAACCGAAAACCCGTCGCAACGAACCCATGCATCTGGGCGAGATCGCCAACACCATCGCCACGGCAACCGGGCAGGAACCCGCGGCGGTTCAAGCGTCGACAACCGCCACGGCCAGACGTTTTTTCCGCCTGGCTGGCTAGCGCATCGACCGTAGCCGAATGGCGACCAGCGCCGCGACGGCCGCGGTGGGCAGAAATGCCGTGACCACCGGCGAGAGCCCATAGATCAGGCCGGTACTCGATGTCACCTCATTGATCAGATAGAAGCCGACGCCGAACAGCACGCCGACAAACAGGCGCTGACCGGCGCCACCCTGTCGCAGCGAACCGGTGACGAACGGCACCGCCACCAGCATCATCACGATCACCGTGATCGGCGTGGCCAGCTTGCGCCAGAACGCGAGAGCCGAGCCTTCGACATCCAGGCCGTTGCTCTCCAGATAGTCCATGTAGCGCCACAATCCCCAGGCGGACAGACTCTCCGACTCCAACACGAACAGGCGCAGCACGTCGGGGGTGAGATCGGGCGTCAGATCAGTCGGCCAGGGCTCCTGGTCGGCCGTCTCCACCTGGATTTCATCCTCCAGAAAACGTGTGCGCCGGACGCCGTTGAAGGTCCAGTGATCCTCGTCGTACTCCGCCGATTCGATCGCGATGGCCGCGTCCAGGCTGCCGTCCTCACCCAGTCGGAACAGCTCGACCTGGCGAATCTCCCGCTCGCTCAACAATTCGCCGATAAAGACGAAATGCCGGCCATCGCGCAGCCAGACACCGTCCTTGCTGCCCCTTGCGCTCTCGCCGTAGCGCGCCACGCTGCGAATCTCGTCCGCCAGCGGCGTGGTGACCGGTACCAGGAACTCGCCCAGCGCGAATGCCAGCATGCCGATCGCGACACCCGCCTTGGCCACGCCCCAGGCCAGGCGGGTCACGGAAATTCCCGCGGCCCGCATCGCGACGAGTTCGGAATTGGCCGCCAGCGCGCCCAGCCCCATCAAGGTGCCGAGCAGCGCGATCACCGGGAACATCACATACACCGTCTCCGGTATCTGCAACGCCACGTATTGCAGAATCGGGCCAATCCCGTACTGCCCGCGCCCCAGGTCCTCGAGTTCCGTCACGAAGGTGATGAACGTCGAGATCGCCAGCAGCGCGGCGCCGACGACCAGCGTCAGCGTGAAGACGGACTGGCGCAGATAGGCGTCGACGCGTTTCATGCGGCGCGCCGCCCCGGCATCCGCAGCCTGCCGTCCCGATAGAGATAGAGCCACACCACGGCGAGCGCCACCAGCATGTGCACCCACCACATGCCGAGCCAGGCCGGGATCAGGCCCTTGCCCACCCAGGCCTGCGCCACGCCCAGCACATTGACGTAACCGATGTAGGCGGCGATCCCGAGAATCAGCTTGGCGTAGCGACCCTGGCGTGGCGAAGTGTGGGCCAGCGGAACGGCCAGCAACGCGAGCAGCAGCACCGTGATCGGTGAGGAGGCCCGCCATTGCAACTCGGCGATATCCTCGGCCTGGGCGGAGGCCAGCAGATCCGTCGTCGCGGCGATCTTTCGCTTGCCGACCTCGTAGACGAAACTCGGGGCCGGGAACCGGAACCCGTTGTCGGCGAAGGACAGCACGCTGAATGCCGCCTCTCCGGGCTGCCCTTCGTAGCGGTAGCCATCACGCAGTGCCAGGGTACGATCCCCGGAATCCGCATCGATGGACTCCTGGCCCTGCTGGGCAATCAGCACACCCGCCCTCGCCTCGCCGAAGCTGCGCACGAAAATCTGCTCCATCGTCCCCTGCGCCGCATCCCGCCTCTCCACGTAGAACACGGCCGGGACGCCGGGAATGGTTCGGAACTGCCCCGGCTCGAACGCGGAAAACGCGATCTCCTGCTGCGCACGCTTGATCAAGTAATCGGCGGTACGCCCGGCCCAGGGAGACAGCGCAAAACTGAGAATCGCGGTCAATGCCGCCAGGGCGATGCCGAGCCGGATGAACGGTCGGTAAAGCGTGCCGAGACTGACACCGCAGGCAGCAATCGCGGCCATTTCGCTGTCGCGGTACAGACGCCCCAGCGCCAGCATCACGGCCAGCAGCAACGAGACCGGAATCAGGATCACCAGATATTGGACGCTGGAAAGCGCCACCACCTGCAAAAGCAGCGTTTCCGGCAACTCGCCGCTGGCCGCAAGACCCAGGAAGCGGGCAAAACGCGTGGAAAGCATGATCGCCAACAGCACCAGGGTCACCGCGACCCAGGTCAGACCGGCCTCGCGAAACAGATAGCGATCGAGAATCAGCGGACGCATTCAGCGGTCATCAAGAGTTGAGGTCGTTGTTCAGACTGGATCAGGTGATGAAAAAAAGCCGAACCAGCAGGGAAACACTGACTGATTCGCATCACCAAGACGGAGCCGGTGGTCGCGCAAGACAAGGCGGAGCGAGTGCCGCTTGGTCACTCCAAGAAAGCGAGCGACAACGCAGGATTGCGGGACCACCGGCCCGTTCCATGCGGATTGCGCCTGAAATTTGGCCACGCGGCGTTGCTCGTCGTTCATATGGATGGACCATACATCTCTCCTCGCGCCTTGCCTGGCCAAATTTCAGGAAACAACTTGGCGATGCGAATCAGTCAGTGTTTCCCTAGAATGAGGCGCAACGGCTGGAAAGCCGGAAAACGGTTAGTCCCGTCATCAGCTCGATGCCCGGAGGCTCGAAACGCTGATCCCGAAGCCGACGCTCCTTGGAGGGTCGGCTGCTGCATTTGTGTCAGTTTAATACCAAGGAGAAAGGACGACACATGGAATACTTTGTCAAGAGTGGCCATCCCGAGAAACAGCGTGTCGGCTGCGTTGTCGTCGGCGTGTTCGACCGCCGCAAGACCTCGATCCCCGCCGGTACGCTGGACCACGTGAGCGCGGGAGCCATCGGCAGTGTCATGCGTCGTGGCGACATGGACGGCAAGCTCGGCCAGACGCTGATGCTCCACAACCTGCCCAACATGTTCTGCGACCGCGTGCTGCTGGTCGGCATGGGCAAGGAGCGCGACCTGGACGACGCAAACTTTCGCGGCGCCTGCACGGCGGCGGCGAAGGCGCTGAAGAAGTGCGGCGCCAAGGACGCGGTGAGCTACCTGACCCACGCCAACGTCAAGGGCCGCTCGCATGGCTGGAAGGTCAAGCAGGCGGCACTGGTCACCGAAGCCGCGTTCTACAGCTTCACCGAATGCCGGGGCGAGGAAGCACGTGCTGGCATCGAGAGTCCGAAGATCGAGCGTCTCACCTTCGACGTCCCCCGCCGCAGCGACCTCGATGAAGGTGAGGTCGGACTGACCGAAGCACTGGGCATCGCCAAGGGTGTCACCACCGCACGCCGGCTGGGTGATCTGCCGGGCAACATCTGCACCCCGACTTTCCTGGCCGAACACGCGAAGCAGCTCGCCAAGGACTACGGCAAGATCAAGACGCGCGTGCTGGAAGAAGCCGAGATGGAAGAACTCGGCATGGGCGCCCTGCTCTCCGTCTCCCGGGGCAGCCGCCAGCCGGCCAAGCTGATCATCATGGAATACATGAACGGGCCGAAGAACCAGAAGCCCGTGATCTTCGTCGGCAAGGGTCTGACCTTCGACGCCGGCGGCATCAGCATCAAGCCCGGCCCGAAGATGGACGAGATGAAGTACGACATGTGCGGCGGCGCCTCGGTATTCGGCGCGATGCACGCGCTGGCCGAACTCGACCTGCCCATGAACGTGGTCGGCATCGTCCCCAGTTCCGAGAACCTGCCGGACGGCGACGCCAACAAGCCGGGCGACATCGTCACCAGCATGTCGGGCATCACCATCGAGATTCTGAACACCGACGCCGAGGGCCGGCTGATCCTCTGCGACGCACTCACCTACGCCGAGCGCAACTACGACGCCGACGTCATCGTCGACATGGCCACGCTGACCGGCGCCTGCGTCGTCGCGCTGGGTGCGCACGCGACCGGGCTGTTCTCCAACCAGTCCTCGCTCGCGCGGGCGCTGCTGGGCGCCGGCGAGTCGATTTACGACCGCGCCTGGGAAATGCCGCTGTGGGAGGACTACCAGAAGCAGCTCAAGAGCCCGTTCGCCGATGTCGCCAACATCGGCGGCCCGGGGGCTGGCGCGATCACCGCCGCCAGCTTCCTGCATCGCTTCATGCGCAAGCAGAAATGGGCGCATCTGGACATCGCCGGCACGGCCTGGACCAGCGGCGGCGCCACCAAGGGCTCCACGGGTCGACCGGTGGGACTGCTGGTGCAGTTTCTGCTCGATCGGCTGGAGAAGCAGAAGGCGGCCTGACCGGCTCGCAGACCCTTCGCGGTATCCAAAGGCCGGCAGCAATCGCTGCCGGCCTTTTTTGTCGCGGACGGTCGGCATGACGCGATG
>CALBOV010000275.1 GCA_937896565.1 uncultured Salinisphaerales bacterium | reverse complement strand
GCTTGAACTCTCGACTGAACTTCCTGCGCTTCGACATGAACACTCCTTTGGCCCAGTATCAGGCTTCTTGAAAGTGTCCGCGAGAACGGGGTAGAACCCTTCATACTGCTCACGCCGAGAAAATTCTCAAGCCTAAGGATGATTGGCGTGTTGGTACATTTGAACAGCTTGCTGGTCCAGTCAGAACCGGCCCTTTCGGGTCGCTACTGCATAAATCAGACTACATCGAAGGTGGGATACCGATAGTCAATCCAGCCAACATCGTTGATGGACGAATTGTTCCAATGGTAACGAAGTCCGTATCCACAACAGCAGCCAAACGACTTTCCGCTTATCGGCTCCAAGCAGGTGATCTCGTGATCGGCCGGCGCGGTGAAATGGGACGGTGCGCCGCCGTAACGGAGCGCGAGTCAGGCTGGCTTTGCGGTACGGGTAGCTTTTTCGTGCGCGCTGGCTGCCGTAAAACAGCCGAAATCCTCGCATCAATCCTACGAAGTCGCGCAAGTATCGAAAAACTAACCGCGATCGCTAGCGGCGCGACCATGCTCAACTTGAGCAATACCGCACTGGCAAAGATGGACTTCAGCATGCCGAGTAGCAACAACGTCGATACATTGCTGGAGCGATTAGCAGCTTTGACCGATGCCAAATCAGATTTAACCTCTCGCTACGTGCAACAACGCTCCGACTTAACGAGCCTTCGCCAAGCCCTTCTTCACAAGGCATTTTCCGGCCAACTGATCTGATCCCATGCAGGAAACCGAAGCTGACACCCGCGCCAACCGCATCGATCCGGTGCTGCGGGCGGCCGGCTGGGGGGAGGTCGAGTGTTCCCGCATCTACCGGGAGCTGATCTGCCCGGGTCGCATCGTCGCCGGCGGCCAGCGCGCCAACCCGCTGTCCTGCGACTACGTGCTGAGCTACCGCGACCGCAAGCTGGCGGTGATCGAGGCCAAGCGCGCGGGGCTGGGCCACACCGATGGGGTCGGCCAAGCCAAGGACTACGCCCGCCGTCTGCAGGCACCGATGGCCTACTCCACCAACGGCATCGGCTGGTACGGCATCGACATGCGCTCCGGCGCCGAGGGCGACTTTGAACCACCCTTCCCGTCCCCGCAGGAACTCTGGGATCGCTGCTTCCCGGAAGGCAACGACTGGCGCGAGCGCTTCGGCGCGGTGCCGTTCGAGACCGGCGGCGGCAAGTGGCAGCCGCGCTACTACCAGCACAACGCCATTACCGCCGTGCTGGAGGCCATTGCCCAGGGACGCGAGCGCATCCTGCTGACCCTGGCCACCGGCACAGGCAAGACCTCCATCGCCTTCCAGATCGCCTGGAAGCTGTTCCACTCGTCCTGGAACCTGAGCCGCGATCCGGTGCGCCGCCCGCGCATCCTGTTCCTGGCCGACCGCAACATCCTCGCCAATCAGGCCTACAACGCCTTCTCGGCCTTCCCGGCCGACGCCCTCTGCCGCATCTCGCCGGACGAGATCCGCAAGCTGGGCAAGATCCCGAAGAACGCCAGCGTGTTCTTCACCATCTTCCAGACCTTCATGACCGGCGACCCGGATGCCGAGGACACCGAGTTCCGCTTCGAGGGCTACGCGCCGGACTTCTTCGACTTCATCGTCATCGACGAATGCCACCGCGGCGGCGCACGGGACGAGAGCACCTGGCGCGGCATCCTCGAATACTTCTCCCCCGCCGTGCAGCTCGGCCTGACCGCGACGCCCAAGCGCGACGTGAACGCGGACACCTACGGCTACTTCGGCGATCCGGTCTACACGTACGCGCTCAAGGAAGGTATCGGCGATGGCTACCTGACGCCGTTCAAGGTGCGGCAGATGGCCAGCACGCTGGACACCTACACGTTCTCGGATGATGACCAAGTGCTGTCTGGCGAGATCGACCGCGACCGGGAATACACGGAGGCGGACTTCAACACGAAGATCCAGATCGACGCTCGCGAGGAAAGCCGCGTGCAGGAGTTCATGGACCAGATCGACCAGCGCCAGAAGACGCTGGTGTTCTGCGCCACGCAGGATCACGCGGCGCGGGTGCGGAACTTCATCAACCAGATCAAGAACAACCCGGACCCGGACTACTGCCAACGGGTGACGGCGAATGACGGCGACCTGGGCGAGGAGCACCTGCGCCGCTTTCAGGACAACGAGAAGACGCTGCCGACCATCCTCACTACGTCGCACAAGCTGTCCACCGGCGTGGACGCCCGCAACGTGCGCAACATCGTGCTGCTGCGACCGATCAAGTCGATGATCGAATTCAAGCAGATCATCGGCCGCGGCACGCGCACCTTCGACGGCAAGGACTATTTCACCATTTACGATTTCGTGAAGGCTTACGAGCACTTCTATGATCCGGAGTGGGATGGCGAGCCGCTGCCGCCGGACGAACCGCCGGCCCGACCGCCGGGCGACCCCGACTATCCACCGCACGAACCCAAGCCCCCCGGCGGTGTTCGCGACGACGGATCTGGCGCAGGCGGTGAGCAAGCAGAGCGGGTGGTCGTGAAACTCGCCGACGGCAAGGAGCGCCGAATCCGCTACATCGCCTCGACCAGCTACTGGTCGCAGGACGGTCGCCCTCTGACGGCACAGGAGTTCGTGGAACAGCTCTTTGGCGATATCGGCGCGATCGTGACGTCCGAAGATGAACTGCGCGCGATCTGGAGCGACCCCGACCGCCGAACGGCGCTGCTGCAACGCCTTACCGAACTGGGCTACGACCACGACAAGCTGGACGACATGCGCCGGCTGATCGATGCACCGGACAGCGACATCTTCGACGTGCTGGCCTACATCCGCTTCACCCTCGCGCCGCTGGCCCGTTCCGAGCGGGCCGAACACGCCCGTTCCACAGGTCTGGCCGGCTACGAACCGGAGATGCGTGCGTTTCTGGACTATGTGCTGAACGCCTACACGGCTTATGGCATCGACGAGCTGGCACCCGCCAAGCTCGCCGACTTTCTGCGG
The DNA here is from genome assembly GCA_937896565.1 of uncultured Salinisphaerales bacterium. Taxonomy (GTDB): domain Bacteria; phylum Pseudomonadota; class Gammaproteobacteria; order Nevskiales; family OUC007; genus Abyssibacter. The sequence goes on along the minus strand of CALBOV010000275.1, from coordinate 1,385 downwards.
ATTCGCTATGGCGGGACCAATGATGCAAAACGGGTGCTGGGTTCAGTACCGGAAATCCGCAGTGCGTTTGTCAGCATCCAGGGCCATCTATTTCAGTCGCCCTGACTTTGATTCGGCTGGCGCGACAGCAGGTGTCGGCTAGTTGCGATCCAACTGCGACAAGTCCCGTACCGCACCACGGGCCGCAGACGTCGTCAGCGCCGCATAGGCCTGAAGCGCCTGCGACACCGTGCGAATCCGGTTGACCGGCTTCCAGGCCTGGTCGCCACGTGCGTCCATCGCCTCGCGTCGCTCGGCGAGCTGGGCGTCGGTCAGGTCGACGCGAATCACGCGGTTCGGGATGTCGATCACAATTGTGTCGCCCGGCTCGACCAGTCCGATGTCACCGCCCTCGGCGGCTTCCGGCGAGCAGTGGCCGATGGACAGGCCCGAGGTGCCGCCTGAGAAGCGGCCGTCGGTGATTAGCGCGCAGTCCTTGCCCAGGCCCTTGGATTTCAGGTAACTGGTCGGGTAGAGCATCTCCTGCATGCCGGGGCCGCCCTTGGGGCCTTCGTAGCGGATCAGCACCACGTCGCCTGCCTTGACCTGATCGCCGAGAATGCCGGCGATGGCCTCCTCCTGGCTTTCGAAGATCACGGCCGGGCCGGAAAACTTGAGGATCGAGGCGTCGACGCCGGCGGTCTTCACGATGCAGCCGTCGCGGGCGATGTTGCCGTAGAGCACGGCCAGACCGCCGTCCTTGGAATAGGCATGTTCGACATCGCGTATGCAGCCGGATTCGCGGTCCAGATCCAGATCCGGCCAGCTTGCGGCCTGGCTGAACGCCACCTGGGTCGGAATCCCGCCGGGCCCGGCGATGTAGCGGACTTCGGCTTCCGCCGCGTTGACGATGTCCCAGCGTGCCATGGCATCGCCCAGGGTGTGCTCGTGCACGGTGTGGCAGCCGCTGTGGATCAGCCCGCCGCGATCCAGCTCGGCGAGAATGCCGATCACGCCGCCGGCACGGTGCACGTCCTCGATGTGATACTTCTGGGTATTGGGCGCCACCTTGCACAGCTGAGGGACTTCGCGGCTCAGCCGGTCGATGTCCATCATGTTGAAGTCGACGCCTGCCTCCTGGGCCGCGGCCAGCAGGTGCAGGATGGTGTTGGTGGAGCCGCCCATGGCGATGTCCAGGGTCATGGCGTTCTTGAACGCCGCCTTGGAGCCGATGGCACGGGGCAGCAGGTGCGCTTCGTCACCTTCGTAGTAGCGCCTGGCCAGCTCGACGATGCGCTCGCCGGCTGTCTCGAACAGGCGGCGGCGATCGGCGTGGGTGGCCAGCACCGTGCCGTTGCCCGGCAGCGCCAGGCCCAGCGCCTCGGTCAGGCAGTTCATGGAGTTGG
>CALBOV010000274.1 GCA_937896565.1 uncultured Salinisphaerales bacterium | reverse complement strand
TGTCACCGGACGAAGCGACGGCCGCCGGGCACGAGATCAAGGTCGGAACCTTCCCGCTCGCCGCCAACGGCCGCGCGCTGACCATGGAAGCCGGTGGCGACGGCGGTTTCGTCCGCGTCACCGCACGTGCCGACAATCACCTGATCCTCGGCGTCCACGCCGTCGGCGCTCATGTCTCGGAACTGACCGGTGCGTTCGTCCAGGCCATCGAGATGGGCGCCGTGCTGGAGGATCTGGCCGGCATCATCCAGGTGCATCCGACCATGAGCGAGTCTTTCCACGAGGCGGCACTGGCCGCGCTGGGGCACGCGATTCACGCCTGAGTGCGAGGTTGTTCAGGCGGCGTTCGAGGCTCGCATCGTCGCGATGGCCACGGCCACCTGCGAGGCGACCGCGTGACGGCGGTCCCTCGCGGCGCAAACCTCAGCCTCGATGAAGGCGTAAACCTGGTCGAGCCGAAAGTGGATGCTGCCGCCGGGGCGTGCGTCCTCCGAACGGCCGGATAACAACACCAGCCGCCGCGCACCGTTGACGTCGTAGCGCTCGATCCGCTCGACGACACCCGCGAACTCGTCACCCAGCCGGCCGATCACCCTCGCCCGCAGAATTTCGCCGTCCCGCGTCAACAGCTCGGCGTAGTAGCCGTTCTCCACGCAAGAAAGATCGCGTGACAGGAACCCTCCGCGAACCAGCACCGTCGGAAAGTCGGATTCGCGCTTGGTCAGTTCCAGGGCCATGCCGCACTGGGGCAAGTTCCGGACCCGACGGGCGGCGGCCGGCCGTGAAACCGTAGCCAGTCCGGAACACGCAGGCGGTCATGTTGTCCTGAATCAGTGAGGCACCGATCCATCCCGGCGGAGAACAATGCGACGGGAATCGAACGGCGGCCACGCCGGCCGCCACGATCGGCAACCCGAAGTCATACAGACAAGGATGTCTTATGAACGCCCGGAAACCGCAGTGGTGGCGCACGCCGGAGATCAACGAACCCGCCTGGACCTGGAAGGACGCCCGCGAATCCACCCGCCACGGGACCTGGTGGCAGAACGCGGTGATCTACGAACTGAGCCCGTGGAGCTTCCAGTCCACTGGCAAGGGGCCCGGAGGCGACCTGCCCGGCGTGATCCGGCGCCTGGAATACGTCGCCGCGCTCGGCGTCGACGCCGTGTGGCTGACGCCGATTCACCCATCGCCGATGAACGATCTGGCCTACGACGTCGTCGACATGGGCGGCGTGGCACCCGAGTTCGGCACCCTTGACGACTTCAGACGGCTGGTGGCGATCTGTCACAACCTCAATCTCAAGGTCGTGCTCGACGCCGTGTGGAGCCACACCTCGAACGAGCATCCCTGGTTCCGGGAAAGCCGCCAGTCCCGCGAGAACGACAAGGCCGACTGGTACGTCTGGGCCGATCCGGGCGAAGACGGCGGCCCTCCGAACAACTGGCGTTCGGCCTTCACCGGCGATTCCGGCTGGAAATACTGCGAGACACGCGGCCAGTACTACTTCTTCAACTTTCTCGACAGCCAGCCGGACCTGAACTGGCACTGCGAGGCCGTTCGCGAGGCCATCCTCGGCTATGCCCGGTACTGGCTGGACCTCGGCATCGACGGCCTGCGCCTGGATGCGGTGAATTTCTACGCCCACGACCCGTCGCTGGAGGACAACCCGCCGCGCGACGAGGACGATCCGATGCCGGAAGGCATCCCGCCCGACAACCCGATGGTGGAACAGCAGTTCACCAACAGCTTCTGCCGCGAGGAAACGCTCGACTACCTGGAACCGCTGCGCCGTCTGGTCGATGACTACCCGGACACCATGCTGCTAGGCGAGGTGACGCTGAGCGAGGATTCCGTGGAGCTGGCAGCCGAATACGCACGCGGCTCCGACCGGCTGCATCTGGCCTATCACAGCGCGCTGCTCGCCGATCGGCCGATGACCGCCGCGTTCATGCGCACCACGCTCGAACGCGTGACCGATGCCTTTGGCGAAGGCGGCACCTGCTGGATCGTCGGCAACCACGACTACGGCCGCCTGCGGTCCCGCTGGGGCGGCGACAACCGCGATTATCCCGAGCGCTTCTACCACATGATGGCCGGCCTGCTGCTGGTGCTGCCCGGCGCGTTCTGCCTGTGGCAGGGCGATGAACTCGGCCTGCCGGAAGCGCGCATCCCGGAGGAAATCTCGGAGGACCAGCTTCGCGACCCGTTCGGCAAGGCGCTTTATCCCGATGTTGTCGGCCGTGACGGTTCCCGAACACCGATGCCGTGGACCGCGGACGATCCCCACGGCGGCTTCAGCACCGACGGATCGGAACCCTGGCTGCCCATCCCCAAGCGACATCTGGCCCGCGCCGTCGACGTGCAGCACAAGGACCCGGATTCCCTGCTCAACCGCTGGAGACGCATGCTCCACTGGCGCCGGCTGCAACCGGCGCTCACGGCCGGCCATTCCGACGTGCTGGACACGCCGAGCAACGTCTTCGGCGTGCTGCGACGCCATCGCTCGCAGCAGCTGCTGTGCCTGTTCAATCTGTCGGACCATGACCAGCCCGTGCATCTGGACGCCTTTGGCGAACTGCGCCACATCCATCGGCTGGACTACGACTGGAGCTTGGACGAAGACGGGCGCGTGCTGCGGATGGGGCCCTGGTCCGCCTTCTTCGCCAATATCCGGCACCAGGAGTCCGCATGAGTCGGTCGGCGGACTGGTGGCGCGACGCTGTGATCTACCAGATCTACCCGCGCAGCTTCATGGACAGCACCGGCGACGGCACCGGCGATCTCGACGGCATCACCGCCCGCCTAAACTACGTCGCCGAACTGGGAGCCGACGCCATCTGGGTGTCACCGTTCGTGCAGTCCCCGATGTACGACTTCGGTTACGACGTGAGCGACTTCTGCGCCATCGAACCGATGTTCGGCACCATGGACGGCTTTCGCCGCATGCTGGAGCGCACGCACCAGCTCGGCATGCGCCTGATCATGGATCAGGTGTGGAACCACACCTCGCACCTGCATCCCTGGTTCGCGGAAAGCCGGAGCAGCCGCGACAACCCGCGGGCGGACTGGTACGTGTGGGCCGACCCGGCGCCGGACGGCGGTCCGCCCAACAACTGGCGCGCGACCTTCGGTGGTTCGGCCTGGACCCTGGACGAGCCGCGCGGGCAGTACTACCTGCACAATTTCCTGACCCAGCAGCCGGACCTGAACTGGTACAACCCGGACGTGCGGGCTGCGATGCTGGACATCGGCCGGTTCTGGCTGGATGAAGGCGTGGACGGCTTCCGTCTCGACGTCATCAACTTTCTCGGCCACGACCGGTCGCTGGCGGACAATCCGCTGCGCCCCGCCAACATGCACCGGCCCGCCGGCGCGGAGCCGAAAGACCCATATTTCAACACCATCAACTCCGGCAACGTGTGCCGCGCGGAGGCCCTGCCCTGGCTGTCGGAAATCCGCGCGATGCTGGACGAGTACCCCGAGCGCATGGCCCTGGGCGAAATCTCCAGCGCCGAGGACACCCTGGCCGCCGCATCCGACTACGTGCATGGCAGCGACCGGCTGCATTCGGCCTACAACGCCGCGCTGATCAGCCACGAGCCGTTCACCCGCGGCGGCCTGACAGATGTGATCGAGCGGATCGAGACCCTGTTCCCCGACCACCGCATCTGCTGGACCTTCGGCACCCATGACTTCCCCCGGCTGAAAAGCCGCTGGTGGAATCACGGCGATTCGGTGATCGAACACGGCCACAGCCTCGACCGCCTGCTGTGCCTGCTGCTGGTCACCCTGCCCGGCAGCACCTGCATCTACCAGGGCGACGAACTTGGCCTGCCGCAGGCCCAGGTCGCTTTCGATCAGATGCAGGACCCGTTCGGCATCGCCAACTATCCGCTGCTGCTGGGTCGCGACGGCTGCCGCACGCCCATGCCCTGGAACGCCGATGCGCCCGGCGCGGGATTCTCCACAACCGAAGAGACCTGGCTGCCGATCGCTGACGCGCATCGGCCGCTGGCGGTGGATCGCCAGGAGGCGTCACCGGACTCGCTGTTGCAGTTCTACCGCAACGCGATCCGCTGGCGGCACGAATCACCGGCACTGGGCTGCGGCCGGCTGCGCCTGTTGCCCACCCCGGACCCGGTGCTCGCATTCGAACGCACGCATCCCGACCAACCGCTTTGGTGCGCCTTCAACCTCGCGGACCACTCGGTGACGATTTCATCGCCCGAGGGATTCGAACAACGAGCGGCCGAGCATCTCAGCCCGTGGGCGCCGAAGAACGGCCACATCACGCTGCCGCCCTACGGCTCCGCGCTGCTGGCACCATCACGGTAAGGCAACTCTCCGGTCAGCCCTCGACTTTCACCTGCGCCGAATTGACGGCCGCCACCAGACTGACTCCGCCGATGACGTTGCCGGCCAGGACCGGCAGGAAGAATCCGCCCAGCCAGGCGCCGACATCCATCTGGCCGCCGATGACGAGGTAAAGCGTTTCCACGGACCCGGCGATGATGTGGCCGAAGCCGCCCAGCCCGACCATGTAGGTGACGATCACGATGATCCAGATGCGCCCCGTCTCGGCGAATGGCATCAGCCAGACCATCAGCGCGATCAGCCAGCCGGCGAAAATCGCGCCAGCGAACGTCGTCCACCAGTCCTCGTGACCGCTCTTGAGGGCAACCTCCTGGAAATGCGCCATGCGATCGGCGGAAAACGCATCGCCGTAACGGACCGCGGCCGCGAACAGCAGCGCGCCGAGCATGTTCGCCACCAGCACCACGCTCCACAGCCGGCCGAGGCGCCACAACCGGTCGCGCGAGGGAGTATTGAACACCTCCAGCATCGGCGTGAGCGTGTTTTCAGTGAACAGCTGCTGGCGGCCCAGCACCACGATCAGAAAGCCCACGCTGTACCCGAACTTGGTGATGAGCTGGGTCCACTCGGCATCCGCCGGCAGGTGGTAGCTCAGCAGGGTTTCGGCGACAAAGGAAAAGCCCATGGACAGCCCGGCCGCCAATCCCGACCAGAACAGCGCCAGCGGCTTGCGCGAAAGTTCCGACTCGCCTTCCTGGCGAATCGCCTCGAACACCACCGCCGCGCGCGGCGACACGCGGCGCCGGGCATCGCGACCCTCATGGTGGTCGAGCTGTTTCTCGTTGTCGGCCATGCAACCATCCGTGGTTGGTGAGCAACGACTGGCGGCGCTGCGACCGCAGCCTCGTGCCCAGTCTGACAACGGCAGTCGCCCGGCTGTTCGCGATGACGCGGACTTGGCTTCACCAACAGAGCCCAATCCCTCGCCCAGGCATGGCGCAGCTGAAGAGCCGCCAACCGAGTATGGGGTTCTCATACCCGGTGTTTCCGAAGGCTTCTCGTATGGGCATGCACCGCAAGACCATCACGCCGACCGAGCAGCAGGAGAACTGGATCAAGAATGGACGCACCGGGCGACCTCGACGTCTGAACGCTCGGCGTCAGTCCCACGATCCCGGCGCATTCCGTACCATGCGCAGCAGCGCGGACGATACCGCCGCCCCACCAGCAGAGGAACGAACGATGACGCTTGAATCCACCGGAATTCCGTATCTGACCCAACTCGATGACGACATCTGGACCGGCGGCCAGCCCAGCCCCCAACAGTTCGAGCAGGCCAAGGCCGCGGGACTCAAGAGCGTCATCAACCTCTGCCCCGCCGGCGAATGCGGCTGGGACCAGCAGGCGCTGATGGCCCAGATCGACCTGCCCTACGTCTGCATCCCCGTCGCGGCGGCCACCGATCTGAGCCCCGAGAACGCCAAGATACTGGCGGACGCGCTGGAATCCGCCCCCAAGCCGACGCTGGTGCATTGCGCCAGCAGCAACCGCGTGGGCGCGTTGTTCGCGCTCAAGGCGCATCTGGTGGACGGCGCCGACCCCTCGGACGCCCTGACCCACGGCCACGCCGCCGGCCTCAAGGGCCTGGAAGGCACCGTGCGGCACATGCTGGGGCTTTGACGCCCGGACGAGTCAGGGCCCGGCGACAAGCCGTCGGGCCCGAATCAACCCCGCTCAGCGCGACCGGCTGATCGGAACAACCCAATCAGTTCGCGGACTGCTCCCACTGCTCGATCACCTCCTTCGCGGCACGGAAGGCATCGATGCCGGCCGGCATGCCGCAATACACGGCGGCGTGCAGCAGCACGTCC
>CALBOV010000273.1 GCA_937896565.1 uncultured Salinisphaerales bacterium | reverse complement strand
TCGTTGGCGTTCATGTTGCTGGAGGTGCCCGACCCGGTCTGGAAGATGTCGACGGGAAACTGGCTGTCCCAGGTGCCGTCAGCGACCTGCGCAGCAGCCTTGATGACAGCATCGGCAATGGCGTCGTCCATCAAGCCCAGCGACTGGTTGGTACTGGCCGCGGCGGACTTGATCAGCCCGAGCGCACGGATCATCAGCCGCGGCATGCGCCGGTCGCTGATGGGGAAATTCTCGACCGCGCGCTGCGTCTGCGCGCCCCAGAGAGCATCTGCCGGCACCTCAAGTTCACCGAGACTGTCGCGTTCGATTCGCGTCTTGCTCATGTGCTTTCGGCCGCTCCTGCCCGTAAGCGTGATTCAGGGTTGACTGAATGCAGGCTAACGCGTCTGGAGCCCAGACCCAACAGCCGAACCACCGGCCGCCCACCGAGGCCGGCGGCTTGGGTAGAATACGCGCCCCCTCTCGCCCCCGATCCGCTCCGCATGAAGCTCACATCGTTGTCCGCCCTCTCCCCGATCGATGGTCGTTATGCCGACAAGACCTGGGATCTGCGCGAGATCTTTTCCGAATACGGCCTGATGCACTACCGCCTCCGGGCGGAGATCACCTGGCTGCGGGCGCTGGCGGAACAGCCGGAAGTCACCGAGGTGCCGGCCTTCTCCGCCGAGGCCGAAGTCCTGCTGGACGAGATCGATCAGGGTTTTGACCTGACCGCGGCCCAGCGCGTCAAAACCATCGAAGACACGACCAACCACGACGTCAAGGCGGTGGAGTACTTCCTCAAGGAGCGCTTCGCGCCCAAGCCGGAACTGGCGGCGGTGACGGAGTTTCTGCACTTCGCCTGCACCTCCGAGGACATCAACAATCTCGCCCACGCGCAGATGCTCAACGACGCGCGCACGCGCTTCCTGCTGCCGGCGCTGGACCAGTTGATCGAACGTTTGCGCACGATGGCGCATGAGCTGGCCCACCAGCCCATGCTGTCGCGCACCCATGGGCAGCCAGCCTCCCCGACCACCCTGGGCAAGGAGATCGCGGTGTTCGTGCATCGCCTGCGCCGGCAGCGGGACACGCTGGCCGCCGTGGCCGTCCAGGGCAAGATCAACGGCGCCGTTGGCAACTTCAACGCGCATCTGGCGGCCTACCCCGAAGTGGACTGGCCGGCGCTGTCGCGCTCGGTGCTGCAACGGCTCGACATCGTGCCCGCACCGTCGACGACGCAGATTGAACCGCATGACTACATCGCCGAGTACTTCCACGCGGTGATGCGCATCAACACGATCCTGATCGATTTCGCCCGCGACATCTGGGGCTACATCGCGCTGGGCTACTTCAAGCAGCGCGTGGTGGAAACCGAGGTCGGCTCGTCCACCATGCCGCACAAGGTCAACCCGATCGACTTCGAGAATGCCGAGGGCAATCTCGGCGTCGCCAACGCGGTGATGGCGCATCTGGCCGAGAAGCTCCCGATCTCGCGCTGGCAGCGTGACCTTTCGGATTCCACGACGCTGCGCAACCTCGGCGTCGGCATGGGCCACGTGATGATCTCGCTGCAATCGCTGAACCGCGGCATCGGCAAGCTGGAAGCCAGCCCCGACGCGATGGCGGCGGACCTGGACGCGAACTGGGAAGTGCTGGGCGAGGCCATTCAGACGGTGATGCGCCGCTACGGAATCGAAAAGCCCTACGAACAGCTCAAGAAGCTCACCCGCGGCCAGCGCGTCAACCAGCAGCGCATGGCCGACTTCATCCGCGGCCTGGCGCTGCCGGACGACGTGAAAGCGCGCCTGCTTGAGATGACACCCGCCAGCTATGTCGGCAATGCTGCGGAACAGGCGCTGGCGTGCTAGAAACGGGCCATGGAGTCGGAACACAGCACGCATGACACGACGAGCCTGCCGGCGAAGGTTCTGACCGTTGCCGGCAGCGCCGATCGTGAGTTGGCTCTGTTTTCCGACACGCTGAGCCACCGTCTCTGGGGCAGCGTGGAATTCTGCGACATCGTCCGAACACTGGTAATCCGGCACGAACGCAATCGCGTGCGCGTGCTGGTCCGCCAGCCCGAGCAGGTGCTCGCCGACGGCGCCCACCGGCTGATCGAACTGGCGCGGCAGATTCCCAGCCGGATACAGCTGCGCGGAGCGGTAGCGCCCGCCGACGTGATCCGCGAGGAATGGCTGATCGCCGACCGGCGCGGCGTAGTGCAGCGCCATGACACGGCGGGGGACCAGGCAGTGGCGCGACCGGACGATCCCGGCCGGGCGTCAGCGTTGCTGGCCCGCTTCAATACCTACTGGGCACACGGCAGCCGCAGCCGGGAGTTCGACGAGCTCAGGCTTTAGGCTTCCAGCAGCGGTTCGAAATCCAGTAATGCGCTGCGCAACGCGTCCGGCACCGGCACCGTGGTCTGCCCCGCGTAGTCGAACCACACCGTGATCGCCTCGCTCAGGGCCACCAGTTCCTCCCGGTCCTCGAGAAACATCCCGACCTCGAACACGATGCTGCTGCGTCCGAGCTTGACCACCCGACAACCGAGATCGAGGTTGTCCGGATGCTTGAGCTGACGGATGAAGTCGCAGCCGGTGCGGGCGAGAATCAGGTCCTGATGCTCCGGTAGAGCATCCGCCGGAAAGTTGGCGTCCCGGTACGCCAGGCGGGCGCTTTCCGAGAAGGTGAAGTAGCGGGCGTTGTTGACGTGCCCGAGCACATCCATGTCGCCCCATCGAATCTGCATCGGATACCAGAACCGGTATTCGTCGCGACTGCGTTGTGGTGCTGCCAAATCGAAGGCCTTGTGTGAACGTTGAACCGAAGGCGATCAGTCGTCGCTATCGCTGCTGCTGAGCTTGAAATAACTGCGCATGTTCATGAACAGGAACAGGCCGCAGGCGACGATGTGGATGAACGCGAACAGGTCGGACTGATCCTTGAAATCGAAGGTGTAGATGCAGAACCAGAAGCTGATCGCCACGATGACGACTTCCAGGACCAGCCAGGCGGAGAATTTGGGCGAAACCGACTGCGCCGCGATCACCGAGACCATGAAGACCGCAAAGGCCAGACCGCTGACCGCCACGTATTCCAGGGTGAACTGCGCTGGCAGATCCACGTTCAGATAGAAGAACCGAGGCGCCCAGATCACGAACAGGGCGACGCAGATCGCGAAATAGCTGATCAAGCCGATGCCAGATAGAACCGCCCGCATACCCCTGCTCCTGTAGATTTCTTCGCGATCCCCGGCCATGAAGCATCGCGTCGCCGACCGGCGCGTCGCGAATCCTCGGGGAATGCCGATGCGGCGATGATTCAATCAGAGCCGGGCAACCCAAGGCAAGCATGGCGGTGGCTGCTATTCTCTCAGGCCTCTGATTGAGGGATTGTTCCGGGGGCTCGATGCGCTACGCCATTCTTCTCGCTGTCGCGATCACGCTGAATCTGACGGCCTGCGCGTCGACCCGTGGCGTCGACCGCCTTCCCTTCGGCGAGTATCTCCGCGCCGGCTACCAGCTCAACGAGCGCGAACTCCGCGCGTTGCAGTACTACGTCTCCGACGACATCCATCTGCGTCGCGCCGTGCAGTCCGGCAACCGGACCATCGGCCGCGGCATCCTGGTCGAGCGCAATGCCCGTGTCGTCGACGAAATCCTGATCGAGAAAGGCACGCCGGGCATCGCGGTCGGCAGTGGCAAGGACTGGCTGGCCGTCAGTTTCGAACCCGGCTCCTATCTGTACTTCAGTTCCCGCAATGACGGCGTGCACGTGGTCGGCGATCCCGGCCGCGAGGGCAATCTCTACTACCTGTGGGCCACCGACTGGGTGGGCGGCCCCGGCATCGTCTACGTGAACGGCGTGGCCTACCAGGCGGAACCGTCCAACGCGTATTCGCATCTGCTGGTGGAGCGCAAGGCCCTGGCCCGCTCCGAGGCGCGTGACCGCGTGCAACCGGGCCGCCGGCTCTACGACGACCGGCGCGATTAGCGCCTGTTCGCAGGCCTTCTAGTCGAACGCGCGCGGCGCGGCGAGAAACCCGACCGACACCGCCCCGTCGCCGACATTGACGCCGGCGGTCATGCTCATCACCGACGTCAGCACGCGGATGCCACCGGCCTCGGCCGCGCTCACCAGCTCGTCGAATCCCGGCAACTCGCCCAGCCGCTCCGGCGGACCGCCGTAGCTGACGCACAGAAACCGGCCCTGGAGCCCGTCCCCGATCCGCGCACGGGCGAAATCGAACAGGCGCCGGACGGCCGCCTCAAAACCGCGCTCCGTCTGCACCGCCTCCGTCTCGCCATCGGTGCAGGCCAGAACCGGTCTGATGTTCATCGCCGTGCCGAGCAGATAGCGCAACGGCCCCACGCTGCGATCACCCTTCTTCTTCGCGCGGGCACGGATGTAGTACAGATCCTTCGGGACCAGGTAGGAATGCACCGAATACGCGAGTTCCTCGATCCGCTCCCGCACCGCGGCGGCGCTGAAACCCTCGGCGATCAGCGCGGCGGCCTCGGCGGTCAACGCGCCCTGCCCGGCGAACATGTTGCGCGAATCCAGCACGCGGACGGCGAACGGACCCTCCATCTTCGCCGCATGCCGCGTCGCCTTGTACTCGGTCAGAATCCCGAGCCCGGCCTTGGTGACGTTGGCGAAAACCGGACTACGTGTCGACGACACCGTCAGGCACAAGGCGAAATCGCAGCCGGTCACCACGCGATCGAGGAAGAACCTTCGGACATCTTCGACGGAGGGCGCGCGGGATTCGGCCAGCGTGCCCTTGGCGGCGAGGTGATTCGTGTGGAAGGCCAGCGTCTCGCCGGGATCGCGCGCATCGAGCAGTTCCCGGTCGCCAATGCGAATGGCGATGGGCAGCACGAACACGCCCATCTCGTCGAGGAAGTCCCGCGGCAGATCGCATGTCGGGTCGGCAACCAGTCCTACCTTCATTGTCTGTCCCCCTGCCGCGATGGCGCGGCCCGGTGATCAACGCGATCGTTCGTCGGCCTTGGCGTCCTCCCAGGCTGCGTCCATCGCGTCGAGATTGTCGGCGCACATCTCCAGTCCCGCCTGGGCCATGGCGTCCTCGACGTAGGTAAAACGCCGCTCGAACTTGGCGTTGGCCGCCATCATCGCATCGGTGGGTTCGATCTTCAGATGCCGGGCCAGATTGACGATCGCGAACAGCAGATCGCCCAGTTCCTCGTAGCGCGACGCGGTGTCGTCACCCGCTTGCTGCAATTCGTCCATCTCCTCGCGAACCTTGGCCCAGACGCCATCCAGATCCGGCCAGTCGAATCCCTTGGCCGCCGCCTGTCGCTGCAACCGGGCCGCCGTGCTCAGCGCATCAAGCATGCTCGGCCACCAGGCTCGCGAGATCGTGAAGCATGCCCGCCGTCGCGCCCCAGATCCGCCAGTCCTCCCACATGAGTTCCATGAACGGGATGTCCATCCCCATCTTGCCCAGCGTCTTGCGCTCATAGGCGCCCAGATCGAGCACGTGATGAAGCGGAACCTCGAACACGGCGGCCACTTCCACCCCGTCGGGCTCGAAGCTCACGCCATCGCGGACCCGCGCGACCACCGGGGTGACACAGAAGCGGGAAATCGTCGGATAGTCGTGCAGGTAACCCAGGATTTCCGACGCGGCCGGATCGAGGCTGATCTCCTCGTCGGCCTCGCGCAGCGCCGCGGCCGCGGTGGACGCGTCCGTGGGCTCGATCCGCCCGCCGGGAAAACTGATTTGCCCGGCGTGATCCCGCAGCTTGTCGGAACGCTGGGTCAGCAGCACCCGGGGACCGTCCTCGCGATCGAGAATCGGCACCAGCACGGCCGCGGGGCGCAGCGTGCGCTGCCAGTGCGGACCGAGCAGGCGATCGAAGCCCAGCGGCAGTCCGAGCCGGGTGACGGGCCGAGGCGGCTCGGCGTGGGTATCCCGAAGCACGTCCCGAATCCGGTCCAGCGGGCTCGGGATCATGTCCGGCAGCGAGCTAGCGCCCTCCGCCATCGCCGTCCGCCTGCTGCAGCCGCTCGACATGGGCTTCCACCAGCTCCCGATACCGGGGGGTGAGACCCGCGTCCGCGTAGATCGGATCACCCTCCTCGTCGACCTCGGCCACCGGGCCGCGTTCGTAGGGAAACTCGGCTTCGATCTGATCCAGCGCGGCGGACAACAGGTCGGTGAGGATTTGTTCCTCGCTGCGACCGGGAAAGAGCTCGCTGAGCGCGGCGATCTTGGCGGCGTCGAAGAGCGGAAGGCGGATTTCGTACAGTTTCGCAGCTCGCGGAGCGGCGGCGTCCTGCTGCCACTGCTCAAGGAGTTGTTTCATGCGCATCGAAGGTGTAGTTCGCAATCCGGGGTTCCCCACTATACGCCGAAGTACCGCTCGCGTTGCCACCGCATCATGGCCGCTTTAGCATGCCTTCTCAGTTTTTTATCCCAGCCGCATGCTGCGGCCATCCAGGAGATTTTGACGATGGACATGGAGACGATCTTCAAGAAGATGCCGGAAGCCTTCAACGGCGACGAGGCCGGCGATCTGTCCGCCACGGTGCAGTACAAGGTCAGCGATCCGAAGTACTGCGTGATCGACAGCGGCACGCTGACCGTTCACGACGGCGTCACCGACGATGCCGACGTGACGCTGACGCTGGACGACGATGATTTCGTCGCGCTGATGACCGGTGAGCTCAACGGCATGACCGCGTTCATGACCGGCAAGCTGCAGCTTGAAGGTGATCTGATGCTGGCGCAGAAGCTCTCGTCGATGTTCGACGCTGGCCAGCTCAGCTGATCCGGACGATCGACCGGACAAGGGCACGTGGAGTTCGCTCCGCGTGCCCTTTTTCATGCCCCGCTGACATGGACGCGCCTCTGACCGGAATCGACTGGGAATCCGACGACATCCGTCGCCGGATCGCCGGAGGTCGCCGTCAGCCGCTGGCCCGTGCCTGCGGGCTGGGCAGCATCCGCCCGCTGCGGCTGCTGGACGCCACCGGGGGTTACGGGCGTGACGCCTTCGTGCTCGCCGCGCTGGGCGCCGAGGTCACGATCTGCGAGCGCCTGCCCGCGCTGGCGGACGGGCTGCGATCCGCGCACCAGCGTGCGCTGGAATCTCCGGCGTTGCGCGACACGGCCGAGCGCATGCGGGTTCTCGCGGCGGATTCGATTGATGTCCTGCGCCGCTCGGAGACCGACCACGACGTGATCTACCTCG
>CALBOV010000272.1 GCA_937896565.1 uncultured Salinisphaerales bacterium | reverse complement strand
CGTCGGGTCCATCCGCGCGGCGCGGCGCCGGTCCAGCGGCCAGAACGCCAACTCGAACAATGCGCGCCCCGACTCCAGCCCCAGCGTGGGATAAATCGCGTCCGCGGTCTCGTCCGGCAGACCGTTGAACGCGTATCGCCTGGCCTGATCGACCGTGAGCCCGTGGGGCTTGTTCCAGAATCCCCAGTCGAGCAGCCGGCGCCAGAACACCCGCAGCGTGCGCGCATTGACGGCTAGCACGCCCGCCGGCGCCGCGGGCGTCAGCAGGATCATTGCCTGCGTCTCGATACGGCTGGCGAGAATCTGCGCGATGACGCCGCCCATGCTATGCCCCAGCAGGATCGGCGGACTGGGCAGATTCAACTGATGGATCACGCCCTGCACATAGTCGACATAGTCCAGCAGGCTGGCGCGCCCCAGCGCCTCGCCGGCGTCGTCCTCCCCTGGCTTGCCATGAAACGGCAGGGTTGGCGCGTGCACGCGAAACCCGGCGTCCCGCAGCGCGGCCGCCACCGCGTTTAGGTGCTCGCCCCGGCACCACATGCCGTGAATCAGCACGACATCGCGCCTCATGAACGCCCCTCCGGCGCGGTCACTTCATCCATGGTCTCGTCCAGTTGTTCTCGCAAATTGCGCGGGCGGCGGGCACTGCGCTGCGCCGGCCCAGCCCGGCAAGACGCTACATCATCACCGATCCGTCGTGAATGACGCAGGTTTTCGCCGCTGTCGTGATCGGACACACTGCGCTCCAGACTTGTCATGGAAATGCCGGATGCGGGTAACGGTCATCGGCGCGGGCGCCGTCGGAACGGTGCTGGCCGCGCATCTGGTGCGGGCCGGACACGCGGTCAAGCTGGTCATCCGCGACGAGGACGTGCCGGCCATGCAAAGCGTGCGGCACCTGCGCGTGGACCGCGTCACCGGCGGCCCGCCACTAACCGTCGACAAGCCGGCGCTGGCGACCGGGGTCGACCTCGACGCCGCCGACGCCGCCTTCATCTGCGTCAAGCACCCCGATCTGCGCGGCGTGCTGGATGCCTTCGGCGATGCCGTGCCTGCGCATTGCGCGGTGCTGCCCTGCCAGAACGGCGTTGGCGCGACCCAGCGGATCCGCCAGCGGTTTCCCGCCATAGAGCCGGTGGCCGCCACGGTGATGTTCAACGCGCAGACCCTGCAACCGCTGCATGCGCGCGTCACCACCGAACCCACGCTGCTGATGCGAACGGCCGACGCCCGGCTGCTGTCCCTGTTCCGGGACACCGGCCTGCGGGTGCGACGCGTCCGCGGCGAGGGTGCCGCCTGGGGCAAGCTGCTGATCAATCTGGCCAACGCGATCTGCGCACTGACGCACGCCACGTTTCATGACGTGCTGCACAATGCCGACCTGAGGACCTGCTTCCTGGCCGCGCTCGATGAGGCGGTGGATGTACTGGACGCCACCGACGCGCCCTATCGGCTGCCGGCGTCACTGCCCTACGCGGCCTACCGGCGGATGCTGCAGCTGACGCCGTCACTGGCTCTGCGCGCTTCGGCGTTTCACCGAACGGCGTCACCCCACGCCTACCCGTCCATGGTGGCTGACATGCTGTCCGCGCGGCCCACCGAAGTGACGCAGCTCAACGGAGAGATCTGCCGTCTGGGTGAACTCTGCGGCCGCCCCACCCCGATCAACGCGCGGATCACCCGCATGATCCAGGAACGCGAAGAACGCCTACCCGCCCAGTTCCTGTCGCCGAGCGAGCTGCGTCAGGCGCTGGCGTTGGAGGACTGATCCCGGCGACTGGACTCGGGTTCACGCGGTGGCGAGGCGTACTCGACACGGTTTCGGCCGGCGGACTTTGCCGCGTACAGCGCGGAATCGGCGGCGGCCAGCGCATCGGACAACGTCACAGCTCCACGCGGGACGAGCTGGGTGCATCCGATACTCACCGACAGCGGACGGCCCCCCGGGTGCTCCAGATCGATGTCGACCACGGACTGACGGACACGCTCCGCCTGGTCCCTGGCCGCTCCCGGCGACAGGTCGTACCAGATCACCGCGAATTCCTCGCCGCCGACGCGTCCGATCAAATCCATCGGTCGACGCCCTGCCTGCGCCCGCAGCACATTGGCGAGATCCCTGAGCACCCGATCGCCCGCGGCGTGGCCCCAGGCATCGTTGAGCAGCTTGAAGTGATCGATGTCGATCATCGCCACCCCCACTGACAAACCGCCGCGCCGGGCGGTGGCCCAGATGCGCTCGGCGTCGACATCAAACCCGCGCCGGTTGCGCAGCTGCGTCAGTGGATCGCGCACGGAGCGCAGCAGATAAAGGCCCTCGGACAGGAAATTCCGCCGCAGCACCCACTCCTGCACGAAGCCACCGGCCAGGGAGACCGCCGCGAACGCGGTGACGTTGAAGACCTCCAGCATCGTGCCCGTGGTCAGGCGGGCAAAGACCATATCGCGCAGCATCAGCGCGCCGAGAATGCCCAGCACGCAGAGCAGCGCCACGGGAAACCGTCGTGCGGCGAGGATCGGGATCAGCACCACCACGAGTTCGATCAACGGGAAGGGAAACACGCCGCCGTGGTGCCGGTAGATCATCGGCAGCAGCAGCCCGGCGAGCGACAGCACACCGATGACGCTGTAAGCCGCGATATCCATCCGCCGCTCCGAGCCGGCGCTGGTGAGCGTCCAGTAGGCGTTGAGCAGCACCGGCGTCAGCACGCCGCAGAGCAGCACGGCCTGCCAGCGCAGCGCGGTGGCCGGGGGGTTCAGCACGAAGCTGGAAAGCAGCTGCGCGGCCGCGACCAGAATCAGTCCCGCGACACAGGCGAGCCGCAGATGATGAATCAGATACGACCGCAGGTACCGCCGGAACGGTTTTTCCAGGGCCGGCACGAACTGCAAGTCCCCGAAACCCCGCTCGAGTTGCGCGAGCAGCAACGATTCAGGCAGTTGAGTCCTCAAATCCGGCCCGGAGGCGGACGAAAGCGAGTTCGGGTCGGTCATCGCATCCTTGCCAAGGTTTCGAGCAGGTTCCGTGCTCGCCCCTCTTTGAAAGGCATCGTTGCACGGTCGCTCACGAACCGTCTAGCCTGCAAAGATGCGTACCCTCCTGCTGATCAGCGCCTGCTGCCTAATGATGTCCAGCTTTCCCGTCTCCGGCGGCGACCGGGTGACCGGCCAGCCCTTTGCCACCCGCTCCGAGGTCATCGCCCGCCACGGTATGGCCGCGACCAGTCAGCCACTGGTCACCCAGGTGGCGCTGGACGTGCTCAAGTCCGGCGGCAACGCGGTGGATGCGGCCATCGCCGCGAACGCCGCGCAGGGGCTGATGGAGCCCGTGGGCAACGGCATCGGCGGTGACTTGTTCGCCATCGTCTGGGATGCGGAAAGCCAGGCGCTCTACGGACTCAACGCCAGCGGCCGCTCGCCGCGGGATCTGAGTCTGCAATGGTTTCTCGATCAGGGTTACGAATCGATCCCGTCCTACGGCCCGTTGCCGGTGTCGGTGCCGGGCTGCGTCGACGGCTGGTTCGAGCTGCACCAACGCTTCGGCTCGATGCCGATGTCGGAGCTGCTGGACCCGGCCATCCGCTACGCCCGCGAAGGCTTTCCGGTCACCGAGCTGATCGCCTACTACTGGGACCGGTCGGTTCCGCGACTGTCGCAGTACCCCGGCTTCACCGAACAGTTCACGATCGACGGCCAAGCACCCCGCAAGGGGGAGATCTGGCGCAACCCCGGCCTGGCCAACACGCTGGCAAAGATCGCCGGTGGCGGTCGTGACGCGTTCTACACCGGCCCGGTCGCCAAGACCATCGCCGACCATGTGCAGGCGCAGGGCGGCTTTCTCAGCGAGGCCGATCTGGCCGCCCATCGTTCCGAATGGGTGGAACCGGTCTCCACGGACTACCGCGGCCACACCGTCTGGGAGCTGCCGCCGAACACGCAGGGTGTCGCCGCCCTGCAGATGCTGAACATTCTCGAAGGCTACGACCTGGCCGCGGCCGGCTTCGGCAGTCCCGAGCACATCCACTGGTTCACCGAGGCGAAGAAGCTCGCGTTCGAGGACCGGGCCCGCTACTACACCGACCCCGACTTCGCCGACATCCCGCTGGACCGGCTGCTGAGCAAGGACTACGCGAAGCGGCAACTCGCGCGCATCCGCGACGATGTCGCCGCCAAGGCCTACCCCGACCCTGCCAGCCTGCAATCCGGAGACACGATTTACCTGACCGTCGCCGACGAGGCCGGCAACATGGTGTCGCTGATCCAGTCCAACTACCGGGGCATGGGCAGCGGCATGACGCCACCGGACCTGGGCTTCATCCTGCAGAACCGTGGCGAACTGTTCGCGCTGGACCCGCAGCATGCCAACCGCTTCGAACCCGGCAAGCGGCCGTTCCACACGATCATCCCGGCCTTCATCACCAAGGACGGCAAGCCCTGGATCAGCTTCGGACTGATGGGCGGCGCGATGCAGCCGCAAGGCCATGTGCAGATCGTGACCAATCTGATCGACTTCGGCATGAACCTGCAGGAAGCCGGTGACGCCCCGCGGATCTATCACGAAGGCAGCTCCAGTCCGACGGGCGAGACGATGACCGATGGCGGGCGGCTTTATCTGGAGTCCGGCTTCGACTACTCGACCGTCCGCGCGCTGATGGACCGCGGCCACCGGGTCGGGACCGCGCGCGGTCCCTACGGCGGCTACCAGGCGATCCTGCGCGATCCGGAGTCCGGCGTGTACTACGGCGCCTCCGAATCCCGCAAGGACGGCCAGGCGGCCGGCTACTGACGGAGCACGCCGGTCCATGTCATTCGCCGCGTCCAAGGATCCGGACCACCGCATCCGCCCGATCGACTGGCTGATGCTGCTGCTGGCCATCGTCTCGATCGGCCTGCTCGCCTACGAGACCTGGTGGAACACCAGCGAGGCCACGCGCGAGCTGATCATCACCGCGGATGTCGCGATCTGCGCCATTTTCGCCGCCGAGTTCGTCTGGCGCTGGCGGGCCTACGGCTTCAACCGCCGCTTCCTGTTCGTGAACTGGTACGAAATCCTCGGGATGATCCCGGTCTCCCATCCGGCGATTCGCGGATTCCGGCTGTTCCGCATCATCCGCATCCTCATCCTGTTCTCGCGCTTCGGCATGGCCGCCGACCGTGCGTTCGGGGAAACCTTCACCCACAACCTGCTGAACCGGTTCCGCCAGGCCGTGGTCAACCTGATCGGTGGCGCGGTGACGGTTTACGTGCTTGATGAAGTCGCCGACGTGCTGGACAAGGGCACGTACACGCATAACGTCGCCCGGGCCCTGACCAAGCATACGGACCATATCGAGACCGCCGTGCGCGAATCGCTATACGCCGACCCCAGTCTGGGCCGCCTGCGCCGGTTGCCGTTCTTCGACGCCATCGTCTCGACCAGCACCCAGGTGACGCAACGGGTGATCATCGAATTCCTGCAAAGTGAACACACGGACGGCCTGGTCGCGGACATCCTCAAGGAAAACCTGGAGCAGATCCGCATGGCCGTGCTCGCCCGCGAGGACCAGCGCGAACTGGACCGGCGCGCGGGCCTCGATCACCACGAGACGCATTGAAGCGAGGGCTGATCATCGGGTTGTCGGTGCTGCTGGCGGGCATCGCGGTCTGGTTGTTCCTGAGCACGAACACCTTGGGCGATCCGAGCCCGGCATCGTCGGCCACCTCACCCACCAGCGGAACGCAGGCACCGGCGGCCCAGCCGACGGGCGCCACGGCTGCATCACGCGATACCGACGCGCCGGATCCGTCCGCGGCCGGCGAAACCGCCGCGAGCAACGCCTGGCCGCTGCACCGCCGTCTGCACAACAGCGACGATCTGTTCGCCCTCGCG
>CALBOV010000271.1 GCA_937896565.1 uncultured Salinisphaerales bacterium | reverse complement strand
GGCAGCACGCCGGCCACATGCGCGGCGATCGCACCGGCCCACAGGCCGACCGCGAAGACGAACAAGGCCAGGGTCGGCCAAGCCACCGACGGTGCCTGGAACAGGGGATCATTCTTGGGAATACGCGGCCTGGGTTGGACTGTGACCGTCATGAGCGCACCGTGATTTGTTATTGATTAAACGTTCGTTTAATCATACGGCGGAACGCGCGGGCGTCAACTTCCGGGCTATGGCTACAGGTGCGGGAGCAAGGCCCTGGCGAAGCGGTCGAAGTCCTCGATCTGCGGCAGATGGCCCAGGCCATCGAACTCCACCAGCTCCGCGTCGGGAATACGTTCGGCGGTCCGCCGTCCGAGTTCCGGGTAATCGCCCAGCGTCTCCGCGACGGCCTTGGGCGCTTTGCCGCGGCCCGGCGCCGTACGATCGCGCTGGCCGATCATCAGCACCGTCGGCACGGTGAGATTCCCGAACTCGTGGACCACGGGCTGGGTTTGCAACATGTCATAGGTCAGCGCCTGGCTCCAGGCGATGGCGTCGCCGCGCTCGCCTTCGTAGAGATCGGCCAGGCGCCGTGCCCAGCGCTCGTACGCCGGCTTCCAGTCGCCATCGTAGTAACTGCGCAACTGATACTGCTTGATGGACGCGAAGTCCTTCTTCCGCTCGGCGGCATAGGCCGCATCCACCGGCGTGTGCGGCACGCCGAGCTGGACCCAGTCCTCCAGTCCGATGGGATTGACGAGAATCACCTTGCTGACGGCATCGGGATACTTGAGCGCATAGCGAGTACCGAGCATGCCGCCCATGGAATGGGCAATGACGAGGCTGCGATCAACGCCCAGCGAATCCAGCAGCGCCCGGGTATTGTCCGCGAGCTGGTGGAAGCTGTACTGATAGCGACGCGGCAAATCGGATGAACAGAAGCCGATCTGCTCCGGGACGATCACGCGATAACCGTTCTCTCGCAGCAGGCCGATGGTGTCGACCCAGTAATCCGCACAGAAATTCTTGCCGTGCAGCAACAGCGCGACGCCCTGCTCGTCGACGCCGGCCACCGGTTGGACATCCATGTAGCGCATCACCAACGCTTGCTGCTGCGACTCGAACTCGAAGCTCCGAGGCGGATAGGGATAGTCCGACGCGGCCTGCGCCGATCCGATGACACCCAGCAGGGCCAGCACGTGGATGATTCGTCGCATCTTGATTGCTTCCTTGACTGCGGGTGGTTTCGATGCGGATCGTCCGCCGGGGTTCCCGGTCAGCCCTCCACCAGTGACAGGCTGAACACCTCCAGCCCGTCGGCGCAGGCCGCATCCAGTTCCGGATGCCGTTCAAATCCGAGCTGGCTCAGCACGATCAGCGACCGCTGATTGTGGGGCATCACGACCGCGTACAGCGTGGTCAGGCCAAGCGCGGCCTGCGCATGCTCGATCACGGCCCGTGACGCCTCCAGCGCATAGCCCCGGCCGACATGAGCATCCAGCAGGGCAAACCCCAGATCCGGCCCCGGAAGCCCGTCACGCCGCACCAGCCCCGCCATCCCGATCGCCGCACCGGATGTCCGCTCGCAGATCAACCACAAACCGAACCCCTGCGCGGCATACCGCCCGGTCAGCCGGCTGCGGATGTAGTCACGTGCATCGTCCGGCGTCTCGATCCCGGATGGCGCGATGAAACGCGACCAGGACGCCTGAGTGACGAGTTCATGGATGAACATGACATCGGATGCGTCAGCCTCGCGCAGAAGCAGCCGCGGCGTGCGCGCGACGACCGCCCGATCCGTCACGAGTACCCGATCAGGACCGCCAGCACCATCGCGGCGCTGCCGAACAGCAGCACCTGCGCGGCCAGCGGCCAGATGAACCGCAGCCAGCGACCATAGGGCACACCGCAAACGCCGAGGATGCCCATCAGCACCGGATCGGCAGGGTTGATCATCGTCGTCAGGCCATCACCGAGCTGGTAGGCCAGCACGGCCACCTGCCGAGGCAGCGCGAGCACGTCGGCGATCGGTGCCATCAGCGGCATGGTGACGTAGGCCTGTCCGGAACCCGAGGGCACCGCGAAATTGATGCCGCATTGCAGCCAGAACATGCCGACGGCCGATCCCGCCGAGCCGAGCGCGCCCAGCGGTTCCGACAGGCCGTGAACGATGGTGTGCAGAATCTGCCCGTCGTCGAGCATCACCTGAATGGAGCGGGCGAAGCCGATCATCAGCGCCGTGCCGGCCAGGGCCGCGGCGCCGGTACTGAACTCCTTCGCGATCGTGTTGACGGACTGCCCCGCCACCAGCCCGGCGACGATCGCCATGGCGAAAAAGGTGGCGCCGAGTTCCTCCAGGTACCAGCCGCGGGTGATGATCCCCCAGACCACGATTCCCAGCAGGATCAGCGCGGACCACAGCACCGCCTGCATGCGGCCGGTCAATGGCGGCGGCTCTTCGGCCAGCGCGACCTGCGCCTCCGGAATGTCGACCACCAGCGAGGCCGCGGCATTGCGCCGGACGCGACGCCCGTAACGCCACACGTGCAGAAACCCCAGCCCCAGCAGCGGCAGGAACAACGCGATGCGGTAACCCGATCCGCTCAATGGCGGCAGCTCGGCGATGTCCTGGGCGATCAGCACGGTGAACGGGTTGAGCACGGCGGCGCCGTAGCCGATGGAATTGCCGATCACCAGAATCGCCGCGGCCGTCACCGCATCCATGCGCAGGGCGATGCAAAGCGCCGCCAGCACCGCGCCCAGGGCGATGTACTCCTCTCCCATGCCGATGCTGGACGAGCCCAGCGAAAAGCTGAGCAGCCCGATCCCGACCAGCAGCCCCGGGCGCGCGTCGAAACGCCTGAGCAGCCGTGCCAGGCCCGCGTCCACGGCGCCGGTGGACTGCAATACGCCCAGCGCACCACCGATGATGAGCACGAAAAAGATGATGCTCTGAGCCGATTCCAGTGCCCGCGGGATCACCGTGACCAGACTGGACACCGGCACCTCGGGTGCATCCTCGATCACCTGGAAGGTGCCCGGCACGACCACCTCGCGGCCGGCGTCATTCACCTCCGTCGAATAGCTGCCTGCCGGCAGCAGCCAGGTCAGCGCGAACGCGATGACGGTCATGCCATAGAGCAGGACCAGGGTGTGGGGAACGCGGAATTTCAGCATGG
>CALBOV010000270.1 GCA_937896565.1 uncultured Salinisphaerales bacterium | reverse complement strand
GTTGACGACCACATCCTCGAGGCCGGCCCGGGCAATGGCGTCCAGGCGCCAGTCGATCAGGGGCTGGCCGCGCACCTCGACCAGCGGCTTCGGCGTGGTGTCGGTCAGCGGCCGCAGCCGGCTGCCCCGGCCGGCCGCGAGAATCATTGCGTGGCGCATCAGCGTTGCGTGTCGGGACGCTAGAACGCGCCGCCGACCGGTACCGGCACGTCGAAATCGGCGAGCACCTCGCGCAGCAAATCCAGCTCCGGGTAGCGCTTGCAGACTTCGAACAGGTGATGCTGCACCCGCGGCAAATCGTTCAGATAGCTGGGCTTGCCGTCGCGATGATGCAGCCGGCAGAAGATGCCCAGCACCTTGAGATGACGCTGCACGCCGGTGAAGTCGAACCAGCGCCGCAGATCTTCAGGCGCCGGTGCCCAGATGCCGGCGTCGACCAGCCCGGTGGTCCAGCGCTCAAGCCCGTCGCGCTGCACATGATCGGGCCAGATCACGTAACAATCGCGGAGCAGCGACACGATGTCGTAGCAAAGCGGCCCGTGCATGGCGTCCTGGAAATCCAGCATGCCGGTCAGGCGGCCATTGGACACCATCAGGTTGCGCGAGTGGTAGTCGCGATGGACGAAGCCCCGCGGCTGCGCGGCAACCTCGTTCGCGATCGCCCGCATTACGCGCTCGATCGCCTCCGCGCGTTCGGGCGTCTGCGTGACACCGTGGTGCCGCCGGAGATACCACTCCGGGAACAACCGCATTTCCTGCATCAGAAAGTCGACGTCATAGGGCGGCAGGTCGCGCAGACGGGTGGACCCGGCGGCCTTGACCTGCAGGTCAATCAGCGCATCGATGGCCTGGTCCAGCAGGGTGATGGCATCCGCGGATTCGACTCGGTCCAGCAGCACCGTCCCACCAAGATCGTCGAGCAGCAGAAAGCCCGCCCGCCGGTCCTCGGCATGCACACGCGGCGCCGGCACGTCCCAGTCGGTCAGCCAGCCCGCGACCCGGACAAACGCGTCGAGCGGCTCATGCTCCGGCGGCGCATCCATGACGATGTAACTCTGCTGCGGCGAGCGGGCCCGGAAGTAGCGGCGGAAACTGGCATCCGCCGATGCCGGGCTGAACATCCAGTCCCGATTCGGCCGAACCTGCCGCACCCAGGCCTTCAGTTCGGCCAGTCGGCGGTCTTCGCTGTCGTCACCCACTCCATGCACTCCGTATACTGTGCGGCCCGTTGCTCCGGCGCTTGCCCCGTTTCATTGGTCCGCTCCACTGCCCTTGTCGTCTGTTGGCTCGCGATTGCCGGAAGCGCCAGTGCAGCGACCGACGGCTGCCCCATTTTTGCCGATTCCGCGCCCGAGGTGCGAACCGAGCCGACGGTTCAGCTCAGCGCGGACAATGTGGAAGCGACGACCGACGGCAAGACGCGCCTGGAAGGCGACGTCACGCTGCGCTATCAGGACACGCGAATTCGCGCCCCGCTGGTCGAGTACGACCGCGAAACCGGCGAGGCGCGCACCGAAGGCGGCGCCGAATTCGCGAACGCACGGTACGCGATCGGCGCCGACCGCGCCGCCGTGGACCTGGACGCCTCCACCGCGCGATTCGAAGGCGCCGAGTTCACGCTCTACGAACGGGGCGCCAGAGGTCAGGCCGAGCACATCGATCTTGCCGACGATCTCAGCGTGTCGATGGACCGGGTCCGCTACACCACCTGCGCCCAGCCCAGCCGGGGCTGGACGCTCAAGGCCTCGCACATCACGCTGGATCCCCAGGAAGGCCTGGGCACCGCCAGCCATGCGCGGCTGAATTTCCTCGGCGTTCCGGTGCTCTACGCGCCGTATTTCTACTTTCCGATCGACGATCGGCGACGCACCGGATTCCTGATGCCGAACATCGGCGATTCCGCGGAAACCGGGTTCGACATCTCCACGCCGTTCTACTGGAACCTCGGCTCCTGGTATGACGCGCTGATCACACCCCGGTACATGGCGCGCCGGGGCTCGCAGTTGCAGGCCGAGGGCCGCTACCTGCTCGACAACGGTCGCGGCGAACTGCGCTACGAATACCTGCCCAACGACGAGACGCTGCAGATCCGACGCTCGCTGTTCGGTTTCGAGCATCAGGGCGTGCTCTCGGATCGCTGGGAGATCGCGGCGGATTTCACCGAGGTCAGCGACCGCGGCTATTTCGAAGACCTGGGCACCACCCTGGATCTGGCGGCGATCTCGCACCTGGAGCGCGAGGCACGGATCGCCTACCAGGCGCCAGCCTGGTTCTCGTCGGTGCTGACCGTGGAGGACTACCAGACCATCGACCGGACGGTGGCCCCGGCCGACGAGCCCTATCGCCGCCTGCCCCGCCTGCAGCTCAACGCGCTGTCGCCCAATGACTGGAACCAGATGCGCGTTGGCCTGGCCACGGAGTATGTGAATTTCGAACGCGACAATGCGGTCGAGGGCACGCGTCTGGACCTCAAGCCCTTTGTGAGATTGCGTCATGACGCGGTCGGCTGGTTCGTCGCCAGCCAGGTCGACTACCGCTACACCGCCTACGACCTGCGCGACCGCAACGACGGCCGGCCCACGACGATCACGCGCGAGCTGCCGTCGGCCAGCGTGGACGCCGGGCTGCGCTTCGACCGCATCGCCAAGGCGGGCCTGGTACAGACGCTGGAACCCCGGATCTACTACCTGTACACGCCATACCGCGACCAGGACGCGATCCCGCTCTTCGAGACCGACGATCCGGACTTCAGCTTTGTCCAGCTGTTCTCGCGCAACCGCTTTTCCGGCGTGGATCGCATCGCCGATGCCAACCAGGTCACCGCGGCATTCACCACGCGCATCCTGGAGCTGGCCACCGGCAAGACGCGTTTCGAGGCGGCGCTGGGCCAGATCTACCGGCTCCAGCCCTCGGAGGTCACGCTGCCGGACGAACCGGGGACCGCCGGCCGCGACAACTCGGACATCGTCGGCACACTGCGCTGGCTCCCGGTCGACTGGCTGCGCCTGGGCGTCGGCGCGCAGTGGGACCCCGCCCGCACCCAGCTCAATCGTGCCAATACCTCGATCAAGTTCCGCCCGCGACCGGGCTATCGGTTCGACCTGGGCTACCGGTTCCGGCGCGACCTGCTGGAACAAACCGATCTCGTCGTCCAGCTGCCGCTCAACCAGACCTGGTCCGTGGTCGGGCGCTGGAACTACGCGCTGGACGACGCCAGCACCCGCGAGGCCGTCATCGGCGCCGAGTACAAGGCCTGTTGCTGGACCGGGCGTGTTGCCTGGCGCCGCTACATCGCCAACACGCGCGGCGAGTTCAACACCAGCGTGTATCTGCAACTGGAGCTGACCGGCCTGTCACGCATCGGTGCCGGCATCAAGGAATTCCTGCCGGACTAGGCGCCATTCATGGGCCGTGAAGGAAACAAGCCACGTTCCTGGTGGTCAACGCCTATAATGCGAACATTCGTCAAGCACAAGATCACCATGAAATACCTGCTGAGCGCCGTGGCCACGACCATCGCGCTGACCACGTCTGCCCAGTCCGCCCAGCTGGTTGACTACATCGTCGCCGTCGTCAACGAGGACGTGATCCTCAACAGCGAGCTGGAACAGGCGGTGGATTCCATCGAACGCCAGATTCGCGCATCGGGCAACACGCCGCCCATTGAGTCCGAACTGCGCGACCAGATGCGCGAACGGCTGATCATGCAGACGCTGCAGGCGCAGCGGGCCGACCAGCGCGGCATTCGCGTCACCGACGAGGACCTGAACCAGGCCCTGCAGCAGATCGCCCAGCAAAACGGCATGGACCTGCGGGACTTCGCCCGCGCCCTGCGTGCCGAGGGCGTGGACTTCCTGATGGTTCGCGAACAGGTTCGCAACGAATTGCTGGCCAACAGCCTGCGGCAGCGCGAGGTCGATGCCCGCGTCAACGTCACCGATCGCGAGATCGAGGCGTTTCTCGCCAAGACACGCAAGAACGACCAGGCCACCGAATACCGGCTCGAGCACATCCTGATCGCCGTGCCCGAGGGCAGCACCGACGATGTTCGGAAGGCTGCGCGCGCCGAAGCCGAACAAATCCGCCAGGCGGTTCAGGACGGCGCCAGCTTCTCGCAGATGGCCATCGGCCGTTCGGACGCGACAACGGCGCTGGATGGCGGCGACCTGGGCTGGCGTACCGCCGGCGCCCTGCCGACCGTGTTCGCCGATCGCGTGGACAACATGGACCTGGGCGCGGTCAGCGATGTCATCGAGACCGGCAGCGGCTACAACCTGATCCGGCTCGCCGAGCAGCGTGGCGGGCAGCCGGTGCAGATGATCACGGAAACCCGTGCCCGCCACATCCTGTTGCAACCGAACGCCATCCGCGACGAAGCGGCGACGCGCGAGCGCGCGGCCGAACTGCTCGAGGAACTCCAGGGCGGCGCCGATTTCGCCGAGCTCGCCAAGGAGTATTCGGACGACAGCGGATCGGCCAACCAGGGCGGCGATCTGGGCTGGCAACCTCCGGGGGGCTTCGTGCCCACCTTCCAGAAGCGGATGGATGCCCTGGACAAGAACGAGATCAGCGAACCCTTCGAAACCCAGTTCGGCTGGCACATCGTCCAGCTGATCGATCGCCGGGAGCGTGACAGCGCCGAGGACATCGCGCGCAATCAGGCGCGGCAGGCGATCCGCCAGCGCAAGATCGCCGAGGAATACGAGGACTGGTTGCGTCGCCAGCGCGCGGAGGCCTACGTCGAGCTGCGCTCCGAACCGACCCTGACTGGCGCGACGACCGGCAGCACGACCGGGGACTCCTGACCTCCGGGGCGACGATGACGCGCCCGCTGGTGGTCACGCCGGGTGAGCCGGCTGGCATCGGCCCGGATATCGTCCTGCGCCTGGCCGCGGACGGCTTCGATCCCGGTCGTCCCTGGTTCGCCATCGGCGACCCGGCCGTCCTCACGGCCCGTGCCGACCGGCTCGGCCTCCCGGTGGCCATGGAGATGATCCATTCACCCGCCATGGCGAAACCGGTCAGACAGGGCGTCCTGCAGCTCGCGGCCCGAACCGCTGATGCCGATGTCACGGTCGGAACCCCCCGGCCCGAAACCGCCGCCCATGTGCTGGCCGTGCTGCGTCAGGCCGTGGACTGGACCGCCGCGGGCGATTGCGGCGCGCTGGTTACCGGCCCCATCCAGAAAAGCGTGATCAATGACGCCGGCATCGCCTTCACCGGGCACACCGAGACCATCGCCCGGCAACTTGGCGACCGCCGACCCGTGATGATGCTTGCCGGCCCATCAATGCGGGTGGCGCTCGCGACCACCCACCTGCCGCTCGCGGCAGTCCCGACCGCCGTCACGCGCACCGTGGTCGAGGACGTGATCCGGATCGTCGCCAGCGACCTGGAAACCCGGTTTCGCATCGCCCGTCCGACCATTCGCGTGGCCGGAC
Source organism: uncultured Salinisphaerales bacterium (assembly GCA_937896565.1). GTDB lineage: Bacteria > Pseudomonadota > Gammaproteobacteria > Nevskiales > OUC007 > Abyssibacter. The sequence goes on along the minus strand of CALBOV010000270.1, from coordinate 4,109 downwards.
TCAACCCGCATGCCGGGGAATCGGGCCACCTGGGCACGGAGGACGAACGCGAGATCCGGCCCGCGATCGATGCCTGTCGACGCGACGGCATCGATGTCGAGGGGCCCTATCCGGCCGACACGCTGTTCAACGCGGACCTGCGCGCCCGAACCGACGCCTTCGTGGCGATGTACCACGACCAGGGACTGCCGGTGGTCAAGGCCCTGGATTTCGGCGACGTGGTCAACGTGACGCTGGGCCTGACCATCGTCCGCACCTCGGTGGATCACGGCACGGCGCTGGACAAGGCCGGCACCGGGCAGGCCGATGCGCACAGCCTGTCGGTGGCCATGCAGCTGGCCGCCCGGCTGGTTCCGTAGCCCGCCTCCCCGACCATGAACCAGCCGCCGACCCGCCATCGCGCCCGCAAACGCTTCGGGCAGCACTTCCTGCACGACAAGGCCACGATCGGCCGCATCGTCGACGCCATCCGGCCGATGCCCGATCAGCACATGATCGAGATCGGCCCTGGGCTGGGCGCCCTGACCGAGCCGTTGCTCCGAACCGGCGTCACGCTGACCGTGATCGAGATCGACCGCGATCTGGCCCAACGCCTGCGCGTGGCCTATGCCACCGAGCCGCGGTTCCATCTAATCGAATCCGACGTGCTCAAGGCGCCGCTGGACAGCTTGCAACCGCGCCCGCTGCGGCTGGTGGGCAACCTGCCCTACAACATCTCCACTCCGCTGATCTTCCGCCTGCTGGAGCTGGACGACGTGCAGGACATGCACTTCATGCTCCAGAAGGAAGTCGTGGATCGACTCATCGCCGAGCCGGGCTCACCCGACTACGGTCGTCTGAGCGTCATGGCCGCGGTCAAGGCCCGCGCCGAGTCGGTGCTGCGGGTTGGGCCGGGTGCGTTCTCACCCCCGCCTCAGGTCGATTCCGCCGTCGTGCGCCTGGTGCCGCGGGCGCCGGACTTTCCCGTTCCCGAGGGCCCGTATCTCGACCAGATCGTCCGTCTGGCGTTCTCCGCGCGGCGCAAGACACTGGCCAACGGCCTGAAGTCGGTGCTGTCCCGGGACGCGATCGCGGACTGCGATGTGGACCCGACCACACGGCCGGAACGGGTCAGTCCCGCGCAGTTCGCGCGGCTGGCGGAATCGCTGGCAGCCGGGAATCAAACACGTTAACGTCTGCCCTCCCCTCGACGAACCAAGGCCCCATGAGCGCATACCAACACATCCTAGCTCCGGTCGATCTGCGTCAGCACAGCCATGTCGTGCTCAGGCGCGCCGCGTTCGCGGCGTCCATGCACAAGGCTAAGCTCAGCGTGTTGCACGTCGTCGAATATCTGCCGCTGGACCCGGTCGGCGACACCCTGTCTCCAACCCCGATCGAAGTGACGGATGAACTCGCCAAGCAGGCGGAGACACGCATCGAGGAACTCTGTAGCGAACTCGGCATCCAGGCGGACAACCGCATCGTCCGCGTTGGTTCCACCCAGGACGAAATCGTCGAGACGGCGCGCGAGCAGGGCGCCGACCTGATCGTGATCGGCAATCACGAGCGACATGGCCTGGGCGTGCTCTTCAGTCGCACCGAGGACCGTGTGCTGCACTCAGCGACCTGCGACATTCTGGCGGTTCACCTGCCGACCGACTGAGCACCTGACCGTCCATCACTCGCGCCGGCGCCGGACGTCATCGTCCAGCTCGCCGGAACGCGCGACGACGTTGACTTGCGGTCAATGAGACCCGAGCGGCAAGGCGGATAGCGGCCCCAACCCGAGAGGGTGGCGCCCCAAGGCAGGCATGAGCGGTTGACGGGCACGCTCTAACCCATCGACCGCACCGCCTCGGCAAAGACACTCGTACCCACCCCGGGCGCTACCGCGTCGCCCCAGGCGTATTCCACACCGGCGGCTGCCAGACGCTCCAGCGTCTCGGCCTGCCCGACATCCGCGGCAATCATCTGCGCACCCAGCCCCGTGGCTGTCGCCGTCAGTGTGTTCACCGTGACCTGCATCTCCGGCTGATCCAGTGAGCCGACGACCGACCCCGGCAGCGTCGCGAAACGGATGGGGCATCCCGCCATCCGGCCCAGACGCTGATACCCCGCTCCGAATTCCAGGATGTCGAACTCGACGCCGTGCTCGCGCAGGACGCTGAACCCTGCCGTCGCCCCCTCGAGCACATCCAGCAACCCGCCTTCCTCCAGGCCGAGGACCAGTCGCCGACCCGGCATGTCGTAGCGACGCAGCAGATCAGCCACCTTGATCGCGAAATCACGCCGGCGCAGCTGCCAGGTCGACAAGGCCACCAGAAAAGGCCAGTCACCACCGCGCTCGGTCGCCGGCAGCAGCCGGTAGAGCTCGCAGGCCCCGCGCAGCACCCGCAGCTCCAGCTGCTCCAGCACCCCGGTGCGCTGGGCCGCTTCGTAAAGCTCCTTCTGGCCGACACGTCCAATATCCGGCGGCGACCATTCCAGCCGGACCTGGACCGCGCCCAGCTCTCCCAACCGGGTGTGCAGCACGGGTGTGGCGACGATCTCGAACTCGTCCAGTGCAATGGCATTGCGCAGCACCTGTTCGATGTGCAGCGTCCGCTCCGCGCCGGGACTGACCTCGGCACTGTAGATCCGGAAATCGCCCCGCCCGGCGCGCTTGACGGCGTACATCGCCTCGTCGGCATGTCTCAGCAGGGTCTTGGCGTCCACATGATCCAGCGGGTAGATGGACAGCCCCAAACTGATCCCGATCGTGATTTCGTGCTGGCCGATGCGGAACGACTCCTCGAACATCTTCAGCAGCTTGCGCGCGATGCGCTCGACATCGGCGCGGTCCGCCACCCCGTTCAGCAGCAACGTGAACTCGTCGCCGGCCAACCTGGCCACGGTATCGGTCATCCGCACGCCTTCGAGCAGGCGCTGGCCGACCGCCTTGAGCAATTCGTCACCGACCTCGTGCCCCAGGGTGTCGTTGACGCGCTTGAACAGGTCGAGATCGACAAACCCCAGAGCCAGCAGGCGACCGGTGCGATCGCTGCGGTGCATGCCCTGGCCGAGCCGGTCCATGAACAGCAGCCGGTTGGGCAGTTCGGTGAGCACATCGTGGTGGGCGATGAATTCCAGCCTCGCCTCCGCCTCGCGCCGCGCGGTGATCTCCTCCGCGATCGCGAGAAACACCGGAGGCTGTTCCCGCTGGGAGTACGACAACGTGATTTCCACCGGATAGGTCCCACCATCCGCGCGGCGATGGTCGGTCTGATAGGTAACCGACTCCAGATCCCCGGAACGCAATCGGGCGAGGCGCTCGTGGAATTCGTTGTCATCCAGTTCCGGCGCCAGGTCCAGCGGCGTCATCCGCAGCAGACGTTCGCGGTCGAATCCGAGCACATCCAGGGCACCGCGATTGGCGTCCAGGAAGTAGAGCGTCTGGGCGTCGAAGATGTAGACCTCTTCCCCGGCACTGTCGAACAGCCGGCCCAGCCGCTGCGACAGCGTGGCCTCCGAGACCTCCTGGCTGCGGTCACGAACCATGAGCAGATAGCGCGCGTCACTGTCGCCCGGCAGGCGACTGACGATGAGATGCGCGGGAAACGTGGTGGCGTCCTTGCGCCAGCCGACCACCCGGGGCCGGGAGCCGTCATCCCCGCCGATGTAGTCATCCAGCCGGGTCTCGGGCGCGTTGAGGAACGGAACGGGCAACAGCTTGCTCAGCGAAACCCCCTGCATCTCCGCGTCTGAATACCCGAACAACCGGGCCGCATGGGCGTTGGCGTAGACCACCGAACCCGAGGTGCTGATGGTGATGACCCCTTCACCAAGCCGGGAGAGCACCGTGCGAATCTGCTCGAGTTCCCGCTGCAGACCCGCCCGGGAGGATTCCTGGACAGCAGCGTCCCGAAAGAACAGCAGGCTGCCAATCACCTGATCTCCCCGGGTAATCCTCGCGGCACCGGCGGACACCGCCCGCGTAAACCCCTGTCGATCGATCAGCCGCATCGGCCGTGACTCCAGGTCCCGCTGCTCGCGCAGCGCGTGCTCGGCCGGGGTCATCTCGAAATCGTCACCCTCCGAATCGACCCGGAACACCGAGTAGACCAGTTGCCGCCTGGCATCCGCGGGTG
>CALBOV010000269.1 GCA_937896565.1 uncultured Salinisphaerales bacterium | reverse complement strand
TAGGATCGGGTGGAAGAAAAGCCTTTGCATACATTACCGTTCCGAGCGGAATATCCCGAAGGTCAGCTGGAGACCCATGATAGCGGACCAAACCGTAGGGAAGGAGGGCAAAGGGTGACGGAGCGGCAAACCGAAACCTTCCATCTCCATCGATGCGTAAACTACCACGCCGGTTGGCATGATCCACGAAAGTGAGCTCACCTTTGTAGGAATGAGCTTTTTCCAAAGGTGGAAATTCGCCGACCTTCGGGCGGAAGGGGTCTTCTTCGGAGCGCGCATTGGAGACGAGTATGAAAAGAACCAGGTGGAGTGCTGCGGCCGAGCGTACTAAGTTTAGTTTAAGAAGGATGGATTCCATAGGGTTAGTTTTTAGGAAAGATATCCGGAGTGGTGAGGGCGATGAAAATGGGGAGTAGCGTTTTCAATTTCGAGGCCGGTAGATTTTGAATTTTCGGATACCGATTGACTTCCGCTTCTCGGTTGGCTTGATGGTCAACGAGTGTTTTCCGTTGGGGATGCCCTGGGCCAGCATGGTTTCCGTGGCTATTTCCCCTGGTGCGAAGGTTTCGGCAAACAGGGGGTAGACCTTCCATGTCACCTGAAAGTCTTTCGGCAGGCTCGTCTTTCGCAGCTTCAGCGGAAAGGCGATATTCCAATCGGGCCTGGCAATGCGGATTCGTCCGGAATTGGAAATAAAGTCTTCCGTGCTCCAGCCTTCGCCGTCGTCTCCTGTCACCGAGCCGCTCAGGCGGAAATGGATCTTTGTCCCGTCGGCAGCGGAATCAGGCAGACAGGTCACGGTCCAGGTTTCGTCGACGGGATCTTCGCCCAGGGCGACGTGGCGGATGGCCGGCATCCAGTTCGCGCTCTTCGACGGGCGGGTCGCGGCCCAGGCTCCGGGAAAAGTCTTCACTTCGCGGCCGTCGAGACGAATCGCCAGTTTGCCGGACGGGTTTGAACCATCGGAAACGGCCACGACCCGATTGCCCTCGAAGCTCAGACTGATCTCTCCGTTTTCGCCAATCGTTACCGCGTCGGATTCCAACGGAACATCGAGGATCTGAGCTTCGGCCTCTTCATTCTCACCAAATTCATTTGTGCGCACTAGTTCCGCTTTTATGATGTCCCCGAGCAGTTTTTCACCTGCGGCATTGAGATGAACCGAGTCTCGCAGGAAATCACCCGGCGCCTTGCCCGAGTCGGCGAGATGCTGTTTCCACGCCTTGCGCACATCGACAAGCATGCAGTCATGTTTCTGAGCAATCCGCCGGATGCCTTCTGAATATTGGTCATCCCGCTCCATCCGGTCGGGATGGGCCACGTGATCCGTCCAGAGCACAATTTCCGCCGTTGTGGTCTCCCGCACTTTCCGGATGATCGCTTCGTAATTGGCCAGATCACCGTAGACGTGGAAGATCAACAGATCGGGGTAGAAAGGATAAAGATCGTGCTCAGCGGTGCGCCGCAGGGCTGGCGATTGAAATCCACCGATGGCGCGGTTTTGGATCTCCAGGTTCGCTTCGGGAAAACGTTTCTTCAGATCCGCCACGACATGGTCCCGCCAACGCTGCGCTGTGATTGACTGACCGTAGAACAGGATGCGGATCTTCTCCCCCGGATTCCGCTCACCGGCCAGCGAACGCATGGTGCGCTGGATGAATTTCACGGATGGGTTCGAGGATGGCTCTGCGGCCTGCAAAGAACCGATCGTCAACAGGATCAATAGGAGCAGAGCTTGGGCGGTATTGGTCATTTGCTCGGTTTGAGGTTCAGCCGGACGTTTGGACTGGGGGCGTTGAGTGTTACGCCAGTGGGCGTTTCGATCATGGCTTCGATTACATCACCTTTCCGCTGCCATTCGACATTGATGAGGCCGAGAGGCGTGGAGACGCTGCCTTTGGCCGAGGTGAGCTCGCCCGCACGCGGGTCGAAGATCGCGTCTCGAAAACCCGCGCTGCCTGGGCGAATGCCGAGCACGTAGCTGGTCAGCAGCCAGTTGACGCTGGAACCACAGGTGTGAGCATGTGTCTGGCGGCTGGCGGTGAAGCCTTCCGACCAGTGCATGGCTCCACGTTTCGTCACCCAGTGACCGTAGTTGTTCTGGATCAGGCGGATGGCGTCTTTATCCAGCCCTGCCTCGAAGAGGGCTCCGAAGATTTTGTCGGTCCACAGCGGGCTCATGCCATTGTTGTTGGGATCGTCTGGTTGAAAGGCTCGAACCACGAGTTCTGCGGCGGCTTTCTGTTGCCGTGGTGTGCCGAGTTTCAGCAAAACAGCCAGTGCATTACCATGGCGCGTGCAGGGTGTGGGTGTCAGATCTCCGTCTCGTCTTTTGATCGAATTGACAGTGATTTCATGCCAGGGGTCACGGAGCCAATTTCTGGTGCGATCATCGGCTTTGATCTTGTCCGACGGATCGATGTTTTCGCGCCATCCGTTGTGCTCGTCCGACCAGAAGCGCGCTTCGACGGCCGCGGTCACCTCCCGGTCGCGCATGCGGCAATGCTCGGCCAGTTCCTCATCCCCGGCAATCTCAGCGACTCTTGCTGCGTTTCTATAGGCCCGCAATACGACGAGGTTCAGCGTTAGGTTGTAAGGGTTCTTGTTCCAGGGGCGCTGAACCCAATCAAGGAAGACTGCCCGCCCCGGTGGGTGGAGGAAAAGCCCTTCGGTCGTCATTCCGGCCTCGATGGACTTGCGCATCAATCGGCGAAGGTCCGGCAACACTTCACGCAGCAATTCGCTGTCGCCCGTGAGGTCGTGATACTGTGCGAGAGCAACTGGCCATACACAGTTGTAGTCTGGAATACATTCCAACTTTGGTTTCCCCCAGCCACGCGGTGCAGCAGAATCAAACGCACCATCGGAGTGTAATCTGGATGACTGCCCCCACTGAAGAAGGCCGCGTTTCCACAGGCCGGTGTCGCCATAGGTGGCCCAGGCGCCTAGCGCGGCCACGCAGCCGTCGTGAAGCCATTGCTGTTGCTCGCGAAAATTGTTATCGACGAAGGCGTCGAGCATTCCAGCTCGCAAAGTGCGATCTGTCGTTTCCCACACCTGGTTAAGTGCCGGGTCGCTGCACTTGAAGGACAACGGAGAACCGACATCGTGGTGGGCACGGATCGCCTCGACGCGAATGGTGACCGGATGATCCGCCCGGACCACCACAACCTGGTAGCGAAAGCCCTGCAGGATGAAGGACTGCCATTGTGAATCACCCACTCCGGCAATGAACCGATCGAACTGACCGGGCGAGTTCGGCCCTGCGTCAACACCCCATACCGATGGATGCTGGTCGCTTCCTTTGAGGCTGTAGGCACAGCCATTGTCCAGGATTTCCCCACCTTTCGCATCACGCACTTCAATACGCGGGTGGGCTGCGTGATTCCATCCATAGTCAAATGCCAGCGCCACGAATCCATCCTTTTCGGGTGATACCGTAACCCAGCCTTTGTTATCCGTTCGGGGAGTTTTGGCGAGCGGCTCGAACGAAGACTTTTTCCATATCAGCCACGGATTTTTGCTGGTGAGAGCATCAGGCGGGTTTGCCCCCCTGGCGACCCAGACAATGCGTTCCGGTTTCACCAATGTTTCCTTCATCGGTTTCATGCCCCGTGGCTCAAAAGCCTTCCATGGTTTTTCGCCGGGAGCCGCGACCTTTACCGCCCGCCGCCAGCCTGCTTCCCCTGCGCCAACGCGCCAGCCGACCGGTTCCAGACGTGCGTCGTAGCCTTCCTGAAAGCCAGTCTGTCCCCAGCTAAAATATCCGGGAAAGGCCAATTGCCAGTCAGCATGACGAGCTTGCCAATCCTCGTTGGTCCGTAATGGCTGAGTCGATCCTGAAGCAAATTTGACATCGCCTTCCATAATGAGCCCGTGCTTACCTGAATAAATATGTTGACCATTGGAATAGCCAAATTCGTGGATCTGTGCGGCAATCCAGTTAGCTCCTTTGTGCAGGAAGGGTGCCAAGTCGTGTTCGTCATACGCTTGTCGCCAGGGATAACAGCGAGCCGGGCCTCGACCAACATAGGTCCCATTGACCCAGAGGACGTAGCGTGCATCGGCAGTGACGCGGACGGACGCGGTGGATGGCTTGTCTTCCAGGGACAACTTGTGCCGGAATGCGTAATGTGCATTTCGTGCCGGTCGTCCGTCTGAGCCTGGCGGGAAGCCGATCCAGACCGACTCCGAGAACGCCGTCTGATCGCCATTTGTTTCGGAGAGAGTCTTCGAATCAGAATCGGCTGCTTTCCAATGGGAGAATTCGGTTACCGCGTCGAGGGCACTGTAGCCGATGTGGGTGATCTGTTTGATCGGACGTCTGAGTGTTGCACTCAGCCGCGCACCGCCGCGTTCTTCAAGCACGATTTCATTGGCGGCAAGGTCAAGGTGGACTGTGAACGCCAGCGGCGTCAAATTTTTGGTCATTGGTTGGCTGTGCGGAGTGTTGGGCGTGAGTGGGCCTTCAATCACGGTCAGCTTCTTTTGACCGCCGAAGAACGCGCCAATGTGGATGTGCCGGGATGGGTCAACACCGTCGCTGATGGTCAGAAAGCCGTTCACCCAGCGCTTTGGGAATTCATGTCCCGCGGCCGTCGAACAATGGAACTTAAAGGTCGCCTTACCCTGAAGGGGGCGATCAAGTTTCTTCAACGCGAAGCCGGACTTACCCTCCGCTGCATGGAGTCGATAACCGGCATCCTTGACCAGCTTTTCCACGCGAACGTTTGCGGTCGCCGCGAAATCTCCCTGCGGTTTGATCGTTGGCGGGGAAACGGGTCGCGGACGTGCAGGAGCCGGACTCGTTGGCTTCGGTCGCAGTATGTTTGCATCAACCTGCTCACGCCATACCGCCAGGCGTTTCTTCAGTTCCTCTGTCTTATCAGGATGCTTTGCAGCGAGGTCCGTCGTCTCGCCCATGTCCGTAGCGAGGTTGAACAATTCAACACTGTCGTTTTCATACCACTCGATCAGTTTCCAATCGCCCACGCGGATGCTGCTGCACGGACCGCTGCCGGTGTTGCCGTAGTGTGGGAAGTGCCATTGGATGGATTTGTGAATCGGTTCAGGGCTGCCTTTTAGAAGGGGAAGGATGTTTTTGCCATCGAGGTGCAGATCGGGTTTCGCCGGCAGATTACAGGCGGCCAGCACGGTGGGCGACACGTCGGTCGCGATGATGGGCTGGTCGCAAACGCTTCCCGGTTTGGTGACGCCGGGCAGTCGGACGATCCACGGTTCGCGGACGCCCCCTTCGTAGAGCCAGCCTTTGCCCGCCCGGAGCGGCGCGTTGCTGGTGACCGGCGTCCTGCCGAAGTTGTGCTGATTGAGCCCGCCGTTGTCGCTGGTAAAGATCACAAGTGTGTTCTCCGCCAGCTTCAACTTGTCGAGCGCGGTCATTATTCGACCAACGTTGTCGTCCATCGTCTCAACCATCGCGGCATAGGTGGGATTGCATTGGAAAACGAGATGATCGCGCAAGCCTGAACCCTGGGCTGTCTTTCCCTCTCGGAAGCGTTTTGCCTCATCCGGGGTGGGCAGCCCCATCTTTTCCGCTTTGTCCTTATATTTCTCGATCAACTCCGGCTTCGCCTGTATCGGCGTGTGGACATCGTAAAAGGGTAGGTAGAGAAAAAACGGTTTGGATTTGTCGCGTTTCTCGATCAGCCCAATTGCCTCACGAGTAATGCGATCGCAAAGATGTTCCCCTTTCTTGCCCCCCTCGACCAATCCGGGGACTGGAGCGTTATGGTATGCTTTTCTGCGCTTTGGATCATCATTTCCATACGGCCAGAAAAAGCTCGCCGGCATGCCGCTCTGATTGCCCGCGATGTTTATGTCGAAGCCCTGCTTCTCCGGCAGAAACTTTTCGCCATGCCCGAGATGCCACTTGCCTACATGCCACGTGGCGTAACCGGCATCGCGCAGGATTTCAGCAAGCGTCACCTCGGCCAGCGGCAGTTCCTTGTTGATCTGCGCAGGCAGGTATTTGCCGGACTTGTTGTTGCTGGGGATGTAGTCAGTGATCTTCAGCCGAGCTGGATCGCGCCCGGTCAACAGCGCCGCACGGGTCGGCGAGCAATAGGAATGTGCGGCATACCCCTGAGTAAACCGCATGCCTTCCCGGGCCAGCTCATCGAGGTGTGGCGTTTCGTGAAACGTGCTGCCATAGCAGGACAGGTCAGCCCAGCCCAGATCGTCGGCGAGGATCACGACAACATTCAGTTTCTGTTTTGATTCTGCAGCTGAAGAACATGCCGCAGCCAGGATCAGGAGGAAAGTTATTGGAAGTTTAAGAAGAGTCATTGGAAATCAATCGGTAGTTAGCTTGATACTCCCTGCTGATGTCTTCAGGTTACCGTGTAAGGAGTCTCTGTTTTGCTGCTTTCGAATCAGTATTTCGGGAAAATGGCTGGTGTCGGGAAACGGTTTTCCGGGCTATTGTTGAAAAGGTATTCCTCCCTTGGGATTTGTGACTTGGGCCAGCTGTCCGGACGGATTTTTACGACCCTTCCGGGACGGATCGCTTCGATAATCTGGTCAGTCTTGAAATCAACTTGAATGCCACTGCTGCTTAAAGGAACTTTGCCTTCCTGCTTGGTGACTTGAACAATTTTTCCGT
>CALBOV010000268.1 GCA_937896565.1 uncultured Salinisphaerales bacterium | reverse complement strand
GTCGGGTCCAGCAGGCCCATCGCCAGGAACGCATCGGTGATCGTCGCCTGCGTACCACCCAGCCCGAAGCAGGCCGGTCCGGGTTCGGAGCCAACCGACTCCGGCCCGACCTTCACCCGTCCGTCGTCGGCGCGAATGATGGAACTGCCGCCGACACCGGCGCTGGCGAGGTCGCAAAGCGGCATGGAGATTTCCACGCCTTCGATGCGGCCGTAGTCCTCCTCGCGCACCTCGCCGTTCTCGACCACGCCCACATCGGTGGTGGTGCCGCCGATATCCATGGACAGCAGGCGCGGCAACTCGTAGTGCCGGGCCAGCGCCCGGGCGCCTTCCAGGCCACCGCGCGGGCCGGAGCTATAACTCTTGAGCGCCGCCGTGCGCGCGACGCGGGCGGAACCGCCATCGTTGCGAAAGATCAGCAGCGGGTTCTGCGCCTTTTGCGCCTTGAGCCGATGCTCGGCGGAGTACAGGAACCGCTCCATGGCCGGATGCAGGAAGGCGTTGAGCAAGGCGGTCCAGGCGCGCCGGGTGTCGCGGGCATCGTCGCTCAGTTCATGGGTGTAGAGAATCGGCACCGCGCCGAGCATCTGCGGCGGAAACTTGCGCAGCATGGCGTTCTTGAACGCCTTTTCGCGCTCGGTACGATCGGGCCCGGAGAACGCCACGACCAGGCGATTGGCCCCTTCGGACACCAGCCGGTTGATGGCGACCACCGCGGCGCGAATGCCGTTCTCGTCACCGCCGTCGACCGCATCGTGACGCGTTCCGATCAGGGTGCCGAACAACTCGCCCGCGCCGTCGCCGGCCTTCAGCGCATCGAGATCGAACTGGCGGTCGACCAGTAACCCGAGGCGGGGACCCTTGCGTTCGACCAGGGCATTCGTGCCCTGGGTCGTGGAATAGCGGATATGGTCGGCGGACAGCAGAAGGTCGAGAAGATTGGGTTTTCCGTAGATCTGCTCGGAAACCTTTGACAACCCCTCGAAAAGACACTTTGAAAGATCGAAGGGCGTGGTCAGTGTCTTCGTTCTCGTGACCTTCTCGCCATCGATCACGCAGATGTCGGTCAGCGTGCCGCCATTGTCGATATTGATCAGCGTGCCCATACAGCGTCTCCTCCTGATGGCACCGGGTGACTATCCGGTTGGGACGCGGTTCATGGCCGGCGGATCGTTGACGCCGCCGGTCGCCGCGTCTCTGTGTCCTTATGCTTCGAGTCTAGAAATCCGGATTCCCGGACGAGCTACCCACGCGGGTAGTTTTTGGGGTAGTCGCCCTCTGCCGGACAAGAAAAAGCCGGCCACGAAGGCCGGCTTCAATACGGGGGGACGTGCGGCTCCGATCACGGAGGCCAAGGTCGTCTACACCGTGCCAAGTCGTGAAATTGCGTTGGGGGTCAGGAACTTGTTGTAGACGTCGACACCGCCGGTATCCAGACGGGAGTCGTACCCACCGGCGCAGGTTCTGGTGTGATGCGTGCGCGACACGCGGTTCGCCTGAACGTCGTGGGTGATGATGTACTGCCAGGACCAGTCGGGATTGCCCTTCTCGTCCTTGATGACCTTGTCGCCATCCTTGTACTGGCTCCAGCCGGCCTGGAAGGACTTCCAGATGTCACCACGACGGTCGTAGGTCACGTAGGCCACGAACTGGTGGTTGCGCACGTCGATCCACACGCGCTTCTTGCCTACCGGTGCTCGCGGATAGCCCACCGGCTCGGCCTCGATGATGATGCACTCGGGGCACATGCTCCATTTGCTCTCGACGAAGGTCTTGCCCTTGGGCCCACCCTGCGTCGGCGCCATCCAGTTGTCGTCCTCGCCCCACCAGTTTCCGGTCACGGAACCCAGCATCGGCTGACGACCCACGATCTTGTAGTTGCCCCAGGTGAGCATGGGATCGCCCGCGGCCCAGGCATCGGACAGGAACCAGGTGATGCCCGGCAGCAGCGGTTCGAAGCGCTGGTTGGTCGGGAACTGACGCACACGGCGAAAGGCCGGCAGATAGCCGTGCAGATCCGGGTACTTGCGCTGGTCGTAATACCAGGTCGACAGGAACGATGATCCGGCGGTGTCGGTCGGCGCCGTGAACCAGACCGACTGCAGGCGCAGCAAATCCTTCTTGTTCTTGAACACGGTGCCGTCCAGGCGAGCCTGGACCTGCATTTCCGCCCAGACGAAGTCGTACTGATAGGTGGTGTCACCGCCCGGGTCCAGGTCCCACTGGCGAATGGCGTACTGGGCGTAGTCGTGACGACCCCAGGACAGCGTGAGATTCGAAATCGCCTCGTTGCCGTGCTGCGGATCAGTGAACGGCACGCCGCCAACCCAGGGGCTGCCACTCTGATCGTAGACGTTGCCGTCCTCGCCCAGCTTGGCCTTGCCCTTGTTGCGCAGCGTCGCGTCCAGGAAGGTGCTGTTGTACAGGTCGGCGACATCGGTGGCCGGCGCGACGATCTCGATCTCGCGCCCCTGCTCGGCAATCTGCATGTAGGTGATCGGATCGAGCAGTTCCTTCACATGCTCGACATTCGCCGCGGACACGCGATCTCCGACGCTGATCTTGCCCTTGGTGTAGGCCTCGATGGACAGCAGTTCATCCGGATAGGCCTTGCTGATGTCGCCGCTGTCGCTGTGCGCGACCATGGGCCACAACGGAGCCAGCACACCCGCCGACGCACCGAGAGCCGATTTTCTGAGCAGTTCTCTTCGACCGTAGTCGAAGTCGTATTTTCTGATTCTCATCTCTGTTTCCTCACTCGCACATTGGCTGGGGTGGATGGGTTGATGTGCTGTTCACAGTCTTCGCTGTTACGGGTTCACCCGCCCGAGGCCCGATGGGGCACCGCCAGAATCACCGTAGAGCCGGTGGCAGCCACCGGCACTACACTGACGGGTAGGTTTCGCATCCCGGATCAGAACTGGTAGGTCAGCCGCAGCGTGCCCTCGTCGGCCCAGTCCGCCGTGGACAGCAGCGTGTCGTTGGGGTTGCTGCAGCTGGCCATGCAGCCGTCGATGAAGGAGTAGAAGAACTCCACGCCGAGCGAGCCACTGGGCTTCCAGCGAATGCCGGGCTGGACCAGGATGCTGCCGCGCGTGTCGTAAAGCGTCGCGAAACCGATCCGGAAGATGTCCTGCGGGAACGGCTGCTGGAACGCGAAGGCCAGATAATCCGCGCCATCCACGCCATCGGGCGTCGACGTCCGCGAACCACCGTATCCGGACAGGTGGCGACCGAACAGATCATCCACGCTGCGGTGCATCCACTGGAACACGAAGTACGTCGCCGGGAAGCGGTAGCTGAACCGGTAGTACTTCTCCATGACCAGGGCGGTCACCCAGGAGTCCTCGACGATGTAGTTGCTGGGCGAGAGCGACGTGTTGGTGAAGGTGCGGTCAGGCGTGTAGCTCGCCTCCAGATTGATGATCAACTGGTCGAACACACTGCCCGGTTCCGCCGACACCACATAGCTGCCACCCAGGCCGAACACATCCTCCTCGAAGTACTCACGGGCGATATGTCCGCGGAACGCGTCATCAGCCGCGATGAAGAAGGTGTTCAGCTCGGCGTAAGCCTGCTCGTAGTTTTCCACCGGCGTGCCATAGGCATCCATGGATCCCTCGAACTCGCTGATGAGGGTGTTCACACCGGCGACGCCGTCGAGTCGGACCTGAGCCGCGTAGTCGAACCACTCGTCCGCCGAATAAACACCCGTGGGCGCGGCCTCCAGAGGCGAGTTGGCCAAGGCTTCGCCGACACTGCCAAATTGCCGCGTCGGGTCAGAGTTGTAGACCAGGTTGAACGAGCAGGCGACGGTACCGCAGGCCGTGCTGCCGCCGCCGATTTCATGCACCACGTTGGACTTGGTCCAGCGGAAGACGCCGTCCGGATTGTGTCGCCGCGCATAAACCGCCTGCCAGCCGAACTCACCGGCGTTGCCACGCAGACGCAAACCGAAGCTCAGTTCGTCGTCGTAGCCTCCTTCCTTGTAGAGGTCATGCACCGTGAACTGCGACGGAATCACGTTGTACTGCGTGTTCGGGTTGCCGTAGACCGAGGGCCGGAACTGCTTGACGTAGGAGTCCAGCAGAATCGAGTCGGTAACCTGATAGCCCAGACGGATACCCAGGGCCGGCACGCGCTCATCCGCGAACTCTTCCTGTGCGTAGTCCAGAACCGAGTGTCGACGAAGATCCAGTCCGTCGACGACATCCAGCACGCGGAAGAAGATGGCCTGCCCCCACGCAATCTGCATGTTGCCCGCTCGCAACGAAAGCGGACCGTTGCTGTATTCGAGCACCAGCGCCGGGAAGTCGATCAGGTAGTTTTCACCAGCGTATTCGAGCGGTAGCGGATTGCTGTCGCCTTCCACCCGGTACTGGAAGTAGTTGACGTCGTTCTGATAGAGCTCGGGATCACCGCCGACGATACCGGCCCCGTCGTTGATGTCGCGCAGCGACGACGCATCAAACTCCTCGTAGCCCCAGCCGCCGTCGTACACGGCGCGCATGCGAGCCGTGAGCTTCCAGTTGTTGCCGAAACGCAGCTTGGTCTCGAACTCGCCGCGCAGCATGTTCAGGTTCCAGTCGCTCTCGCGATTGGGAATCTCGGCACCACGGTCCGCGGCCTCGCTGGCATCCGAACCGAGCAGCGCCGGGAACTCGGTCCCCGGGTCACCCCAGTTCCAAAGCTCCGGCAAGGGCAGACCAAGACCACCCACAATCGCCGACGGCAGGCCGGGCGGCAGATAGGCCTGACGGTCGACCACCTGGGTGTTGTAGGTATTGCTCAGCTGGTTGTTGGGGTTGCCGCGCCCGACCGTGGAATATGCCGATTCCGTGCGCAGAAATCCGCCAAAACTGAAGTTGACGGCATCCCATACGCTTTCGTCGTCCGCGTGCGCCCCCGTGGTCGTCATGGCCAGGATTGGCATGGCGAGCCCTGCGAATAGCCGCTGGATGCATCGTCCAGTCGCGTCGGTCTTGATCATCGCTCTCCTCCTTCCACACTGTCGCCACGCGGCTCGGCGCCGACCTGGGGTGTCGGCATAACGGCCGTGGGGACTCTCGTTGTTCTCCGCCTCAAGGCGTGATTTTCAAGACGTGGCCACCCTGCCCCACCGCGACCACGCTGCTGCCCTCCGCGCTGACGGACCGGTCGAGACCAGCCAGCCACAACGCCCCTAACTCGTCCCCGGTGTGCCGGGTCCAGGTGCTTCCGCCATCCGCGCTGATTGCCATCTCGCGGATACCGGAGACATACACCCGGCCGTTGTCATCCGACCGGACGTTGAGCCAGACGACGGTTCCGGGCTCGGCCGTGGCCACCCAGGTCTTGCCGCCGTCCTGCGTCTTGAGAATCGTGCCGCTCTGTCCGACTGCGTACCCCACACCATCGGGTCGTAAATGCATGCCGAAGATCGATGCTTCGCCCTCGCGCAGGACCCGCCAGTCGGAATGCCCGTCGGGCGAGCGGAGGATCAGGCCAAACTCGCCGGCCACGGTCACCGCGCCGTTCTCGGCGATATCGACCGCGTATAGATGAGGCTCGAAGCCCTGGTCGGTGGTGGTCGACCAGTCAGGCGCCGCCGATTCCCAGGTCCGGCCGCCGTCATCGGAGACCAGCAGCGAACCGAAGGCTCCGACCGCCACGGCCCGCCCGTCCACCGTCAGCGCGACCTGCATCAGGCGCTCCTCGGTCGGGCTTTCCACCGCCCGCCATGACCCGTCGTCCTCGCGACGAAGAATCACGCCGAGCTGACCGACCGCCACGGCGTGCTCGCCTCGCAGCGCGACGCCGTTAAGCGCGAACTCGGTCGGCACGCCCGATTCCGTGGTCCAGCTCTCGCCGGCGTCTTCGCTGCGCAGAATCGTCCCCGCGGCGCCGACCGCCAGCGCGTTGGCGCCGTCGAAGTTCACCGAGAACAGCGCATCGTGGGCAATGCCGCGGTGGCGGACATCCGCGTTGACCGCGGCGGCCGGCGTCGCCAGGGTGACGGCCAGGACGGCGAGAAGAGTTTGGAGTCGGCGCATATCAGATCGCTCCCATGGCCATGGTGTTGTCGCGGGGCGCGACGTCCTGCTTGAAGTGCGACAGGTCGATGCTCTCGCCAACAATCAGGTCGGTCCGGGTCACGAAGCGCGGCTTGATCAGCCAGACCAGCAGGGGCAGCACGATCAGCGCGAGGGTCATGTTGATGAGCATGACCATGGTCAGCAGCAGCCCCATGTCGGCCATGAACTTCAGTTCGGCCAGGAAGTACCAGGGGACGATCGAGATCAGCATGATCGTGGCGGTGAACATGATCGCCTTGCCGGTGGTGCGCAGCGACACGGTGATCGCGCGGGCCCAGTCACCCTTCTGCTCGTGATACTCCTCGCAGATGCGGGACAGCAGGTAGATGCCGTAGTCGATCCCGACGCCGACGCCGATCGCGGCGACCATCATCGAGTTCACGTCCAGGCCGATGCCCAGCGTATGCATGGTCGCCTGCAGGCTGATGTTCGACAGGTTGACCGGAATCATCAGCACCAGCGCCGCCACCGGACTGCGGTAGGCGAAGGTCGCCAGGCACAGGATCACCAGATTCAGCAGGCCGATGACCGCCCAGTGATAGCGCTCCACCACGTAGTTGGTCGCCTGTTGCAGGGCGATGGTGCCGGTGCCTAGCCGCACCCGGAAGTCGTCAAAGTCGGTACCGATCTTGTCCACCGCGGCCTTGGCGCTGGCCAGCGCGGCATCCACCGTGTCCTGCTTGTTGTCCGGGTACCAGAGCGACACCGTGGAGTTCTGCAGGTTGAAGTCGGCGACGTGCGAGAACGCCTTGGAGCTGGTTCCGATCATCACCGCCGTCGCGGCCGCGTTCACCGCCTGGTCGGTCGGATCCACGGACAGCCACTTGGGATTGCCGCCTGAGAACAGCCGATTGCCCTCCAGCAGGTAGTCGCCGTAGGACAGCGTCGCGCGCGGCGCGTCCTCTCCGCTTTCCAGCATCCGCTGCAGGCGGAACGCCGTCATCACGGTCTCGGCCTGGCGGGCCACACGTTTCGGATTCTTCGGGTCCTTGGCCTCCAGCACGATTTCCAGCGTGTTCACGCCGGGAAAGTTGTTGTTGATCGCGCGGACGGCCTCGTTGAACTCCGAATCGAACCACAGCAGGTTCGACCCCTCCACCGGGTTGCCGATGCGTATCTGCATGGCCTGGTAGATCACGACCCCGCCCAGCGCCACCAGAACGATGGTGGTCACGCGGGCGCGGCCACCATGGGCCAGCGACGCCACGCCTTCCAGGAAAGACTGGAAGCGCTTCATGAACGGCGAAGCTTCGCCGCCCTGCCCGGTCAGCTTGTCGACGTTGCCGGGCTCCGGCAGCACGGACAGCAGCAGCGAGATCAGGAACACGCCGGTCGGGATCAGGAACAGCGCCCAGAAACCGCAGAACAGCGCGAAGCGCTCCATCGCCGGAATCGGCGCGATGGCGATGATGAAGATGCCGGCGATGTCGGTGATCATCCCGAGCAGCGACGGCGCCATCATCACGCCCATGGTCAGCTCCGCCGCCTTCTTGCGGTCCGGCACCTCGGCGTAGATTTCGTAGAAGCGCTCGGTGAACTGCACGCAGTGGGAGAAACTTCGCGCCACCAGCAGCAGCGGCACGATCATCAGCAGCGGCTCGACCGGATCACCCAGCAGCCCGGTGAGGCCGAAACCCCAGATCGCCGCCACGCCGCTGACGATGATCGGCGTGAGCACGCCGACCACGTTGCGCATGTAGAGCACCAGGAACAGCACCAGACCGCCCAGCGTGATCGCGAAGATCCAGAACATGTCCGATTCGTAGCGATACACCCAGCCCGTCAGCGCCGGCTGCCCGGCCAGATAGACGTCGTGATTGCCGTCACGCGCCTCTTCCACCAGGTTCTGAACGAACTCGAAGGCCACGCCGTAGTCGAGCTTGCTCTCGATGAAGGTGGCATTGATCAGCGTCGCGGATTCGTCGCGGGAGATGAGGAAGTCCGCCACGCCCGGCGACTTCCGCACCCGCGCCTTGAAGTTGGGGATGCCCTTGGGGTGGACCGGGCAGTCGATGATGACCCGGTCGGGCTTGAACTCCTCGATCAGCGAGGCGAAGGCCTCCTCTTCGAGGGTGTTGATGTTCCCGCCGTCGATGGCCTTCGCGGAGACCGAACGGAGGCCGTGCTCTCCCAAGGCCTTCAGCGGCTCGATGAGCGCCTCGCGCTTCTTCGCGGACAGGGCCTT
>CALBOV010000267.1 GCA_937896565.1 uncultured Salinisphaerales bacterium | reverse complement strand
GACCCGAGGACGGCGCCACGCTGGTCGCCGATGCCGCGGCCTACGCGGCACTGACCGGCGTTCCCGACTCCTATGCCTCAAACCTTGACGTCAACGCGCTGCAAGGCGCGCGTATCGGCGTGGTCCGCGAACTGTTCGGCAGCAACGAGCAGGTCATCGCCGTTGTCGATGCCGCGCTCGCCGCGATGGCGTCAGCCGGTGCGATCGTCGAGGACGTGGTGATCGAGGACCTGTCCGACATCACCGGTTACTCCAGCGTCTCGCGCTGGGAGTTCCGCGACCATCTGACCGAGTACCTGCAATCCTGGCCGTCCGACGAAGACGGTCACTTGCGCAGCTTCGAAGCCGTGCTGGCAAGCGGTGGTTACGAGAACGACAGCCTGTTCGTGCTGGTGCTCGACGCGCTCAGCGGAACCACACGCGAGCTCGACCCGACCTACCTGGAGAACGTGCGAGAACGCGGCCCCTTTGTCCGCGCCAGACTGCGGGCCGCACTGGATCACGAAACACTCGACGGCGCCGTGCTGGGAGCGCCCTACGACGCGCTGGTCTATCCCAGCATCCAGGGCCTGGCGCCAACCGCGGGCTCCAGTCCGTCGACCGGCTCCAACAACCGCCTCAGTCCGTTTTCCGGATTTCCCGCGCTGTCGATGCCCGCGGGCGTGGCTGACACCGACCCGGCGCTGCCGGTGGGGATGGAACTGCTCGGGCGGGAGTTCGACGAAGCCGGACTGCTGCGGCTGGCCTATGCCTACGAACAACTCGCCGCCGACATTGACGGGCTCGGCCGTTCCGCGCCGACGTTCACGCCCGCGCTGGAGACCGAAGCCGCTCGCTGATCGACAACGGCGGCATACCGGCGCCGAAACCGCCGCGTGAAGCTCCGCCAACCTCGCCGTCTGGATTGCGGCACAATCCGCCGACACGATCACAGGGATGTGCCGATGGGCGACGGGAGCGAGCAGCACCATATTCTCCATATCAACCCGACGAAGGCGCGTGCACGCCGACGCTTCTTCAAGGGCGTGCTGCGGGCAACAATGAAGTCCGTACTGAAGAAGAACCCGCCGATGGGCTTTCAGCGGGCGTGGACGAGGGCGGTGCTGAAGAGCGTTGCCAAGCCATCTTCGGTGACCGTGGATGTCCGGCGGGTCAACGGCCGCACGGTGCACGTGCTGACCCCGCCGAATGCCGATCCGGACGAGGGCATCCTGTTTCTCCACGGCGGCGCCTATGTCATCGGCGGCGACGGCGCCTACGTTGGCTACGCCGGACAGATCGCGCGCGCGACACGACGCCGGGTCTGGCTGCCAGACTACCGGCTGGCGCCGGAACATGCCTACCCCGCCGCGGTGGAGGACGCGCTGGCCACGTTCGACGCCATGGTCAACGAGGGCTTCAACCAGGAGGACATCACGCTGCTGGGCGACTCCGCCGGCGGCGGACTCAGCGCCGCCACGGCCCTGGCGCTAAAGGCCCGTGACGGCGATGACGCGGCCGGCGCGCTGGTGCTGATGTCACCCTGGACCGACCTGACCATGAGTGGCGAAAGCGTCGAGCGGCTGGCCAGTCGCGACCCGTTGATCGACCCGGCCTGGGGCCGCGCAAGCCGCATGGGGTACGCCGGCAATCGTCCCCTGGACGACCCCGGACTCTCGCCACTGTTCGCCCGGCTGGAAGGCTTGCCACGCACGCTGATCCAGACCGGCAGCGAGGAAGTGCTGCTTTCCGACACGCTGCGCTTCGCCGATGCGCTGAACGCCGCGGGGGTGCCGGTCCAGTGCGAGATTTACGACGACCTCTGGCACGACTTCCAGATGCAGGTCGGGCTGGTCGCCGACGCGACGCGGGCGGTCAACCGGATTCGGGTGTTTCTGGACCGGGACGACTAGCGCCCGTCAACACGGTATCGAGGGGCTACTCCGCCGCCGCTGTCCGGAACGTCCACACCAGCGGTTCCAGCAGCGCGCGGCCGCGGTCGTCCTTCGCCCGGGTGGTGATGACGGCGGTGTACTCGGTGGCCGGTTTCAGGGCACCGGTCAGTTCGATACCGATGCCATGCGTACCGTCGCCCTGATAAAGCGGCCCGAACCCTGACAGGCGGGCGTCGACCACGTTGCCGTCACCATCGAACAGCACCAGGCCGCCGGGCGCCTCGGTGACGCTGGCGCGATCGACGGAGCCGGAGATGAACACGCGGACGAAGCGGTCGGCCGAGTACTCGAACGGCACGCCCTGCTCTCCGTTGTCCGGATGCACGCCGACGATGCGCGGCCCCCGGGCGTTGACCACGCCGTGTTGCAGCTTGTCCCAGAGGTGCAGGTAGTAACCGGTGATCATCTTGCCGACGTGGAGCACACCGCCCGATCCCGTGAAGTAATGCCCGGACGCCCAGGGCATTTGCTGGCGCACCCGGTCGTATTCGGCGGCCGCCCCGGCGCGCTCCGCCAGCACCAGCGTGCGCGTGAACAACGCGGCGCGCTCGATGGCCGCGACTGATGCGTCCACATCGCGCCCCGACGCCTCATAGGCGCGGGCGATGACCTCGGCCGGCGGGAAGGTCAGGAACGGTACGTCCGCCCACAACCCCTGTTCGCGGATTGCGATGACGTCCATCGCGTATTCGATGCTGTTCAGCGACAGCGGATCGAACCCCTGCCTCAGCACCTCGAACGGCTCATCGCCAATCACGGCGCGCAGCACATCACCGACGCTGACCTCCGCGCCGGGCGGAAAGGCGTCCAGCGTGTAGGCCGGCGAGGACTCGGCATCTTCGCCACGCTCGCGGACCTGCGGCTCGAACAGCGCGTCCCAGACCTCGTCACCCATGCCATGCGCGGCGATCCCCATGGCATAGGCGATCATCGCGCCGCAGCTGTCGTCGATGCGCAGTTCCGCCAGCGGCGCCAGGCCGGTCACGGTCGTCGTCACGTACTCCAGCGTGCCGCCAAACTGCGGAATCTCCAGCGACGCTCCGCTGGTGCAGCCATCGTCGTGAAGAATCTGGATCAGCGGATTGACGAAGTATTCCCAGTGCGCGGTTTCTGCGACATCGCGATCACCACTGAAGACGGCGCCGGTCGCATAACCGCCGTCCGGGTACATCGCACCGGCCAGCAGCGCCGGACGATGCGCGGTCAAAATCGCCTTGAGAGGATGCGTATCGGGCAGGTAGCGACGCCCGTATTCGGCCATCAGGGCGTGGGTGCTCATCCCCGCCGCCAGCGCCGGACCGGCCGTCGCACCCAGCAACAGCATCGCGATCACGCGAATCCATCGTGCAGTCATCATCAGTCGTCTCCCAGACCGGCGGCGGCTCGCAGCGCCTGCCGCCGTTCAAACAGGGCTCTGGCCTGCGCCAGCGGATCGGTCGCGGTCACCGAGACGGTTCGCGTCACCGCCAACGCGGGCAGCAATGCCGCGCAGGCCAGGTCGAAGTCGTGAATGCCCGCTTCCGTGAGCGTCATTTGCTCGGAACCGGTGGCGCCCCACTCGCCCGACCAGTCGCCCGTGGCCACGCATCCGGTGACGTTCTCCGCCGCCCAGTTCAGATCGATCACCAGCGGGATATCCCCAGCGGCCGGCGTTGCGGACAGCGTCAACGTCGGCGGCAGCACGGTCGCGACATCCAGCGCCGACTCCACCTCGCCGCCGGGCCCGGTGCAGTGCAGACGATAGCGCTGGGCGGACAGCGCGGCGGTGAGGCTGGCGCTGCCCTCGGTCGCTGTCGGTCCGGCCCAGTCGGCGGCGCCGGAGGCCTCGCAGGCATCCGCGTCGTGAGCCACCCAGCTCAACGTCACGGAATCGCCGCGCAGGACCAGGCCGTCGGAGACTTCGAACACCAGCGTCGGCGGAACCAGCCCGGTCACGCTGACGCTCTCGGAGACCGTGCCGCCTTCGCCGCTGCAAAGCAGTGTGTAGACATGTTCGCCAGCGCCGCTGACGCTGTGAATCTGCAGCCCGGCCGTGGTCCGCGCCCCGCTCCAGGCACCGGAGGCGGTGCATTCGGTCGCGTCGGTGGAGCTCCAGACCAGTTCGAAGTGATCAGAAAGCGGCACCGCGTCGACGCTGGCCTGCAACGACAGCGTGGGCGCAGGCAGCGGCGTGGATGCGGCTGGGGTGTCGGACGCATCGCCACCGCAGCCCACCAGGACGCTGACACAGACCGCCGCCACGACCGGCAGCATGCGAGAAGTGTTCACCACAATGACGTCGTCCGCCCAGGCTGACGTGCCAGCCTGCCCCATTCCCCAAAGCGGTGATCCTACGGCGATCAGGTTGCATCATCGTGACGCGCAACCGGGCGGCGGACTGGACCGCTCCACGCGGATGGTGCTACACCCTGCGAACGATCGGACAACCGGCAACGCATCGGATGTCCAGCTTTGGAGGAGTCCCGATGAAACGAATCGCCCTTGCGATGGTGTTGCTGCTGGTCGGCGCCGTGGTGATCTATGTGGCCGGCGCACGACAGGGCTGGTTCGGCACACCGCCCGGGCCGGGCGCTATCACTGGCGAACCACTGCCTCGCGCCACCGTGCTGAACCGACAGACCGCCCGCGCCGAAGCCGGGGCCGCCGTCCAGGCAACCGGCACCAAGCATGTGATGTTCGGCGACTTCCACGTGCACACGACTTATTCGACCGACGCGTTCCTGTGGTCGCTGCCGATGGCCGGCGGACGCGGCGTGCATCCGATCGGTGACGCCTGCGATTTCGCCCGCTACTGCTCGGGCCTGGACTTTTGGGGCATCACCGATCACGCCGCCGCATCGACCCCGCGGCGCTGGAACGAGACCAAGGAATCGCTGCGCCAGTGCCAGGCGCTGGCAGGCGATCCGGAACAGCCGGACCTGGTCTCGTTCCTCGGCTTCGAATGGACGCAGGTGGGCCGGCTGCCGACGGAACACTACGGACACAAGAACGTGCTGTTTCGCGACCTCGACGATGACAGGGTCGCCAGACGCCCCATCGCCGCCGCGGGTCTGACGACG
>CALBOV010000266.1 GCA_937896565.1 uncultured Salinisphaerales bacterium | reverse complement strand
TGCGCGAGTAGGCACCGGTCATGCGGTAGGCCATCTTGCCGCCGGCCGCGGACAGCGCGGGCAGCGAGATGCCACGACCCGCCGACAGACATTCGACCAGCATGCGCCAGCCGCCACCGGCCTTCTCCACGCCGCCGATGATCCACTCGATCGGCACGAACACGTCCTCACCGGTGATCGGGCCGTTCATGAACGCACCCGACGGATAATGACGACGTCCAATCTCGACGCCCGGCGTGGACGCCGGAATCAGCGCACAGGTGATGCCGTAGTCGGCCTTGTCCGGATCACCCAGCAGGCCTTCGGGGTCCTGCAGCTTGAATGCCAGACCAATCACCGAAGCCACCGGGGCCAGGGTGATGTAGCGCTTGTTGAAGGTCAGGCGCATGCCGAGCACTTCCTTGCCTTCCCACTCGCCCTTGCAGACGACGCCGACATCCGGAATCGCGGTGGCGTCGGAGCCGACTTCCACGCCGGTCAGACCGAAGCAGGGGATGTCCTCGCCATTGGCCAGCTTGGGCAGCCAGTGCTCCTTCTGCTCGTCGGTGCCGTAGTGCATCAGCAGCTCGCCGGGGCCCAGCGAGTTCGGAACCATGACCGTCACGGCGGCGGTGATGGACTTGGTGGCAATCTTGGTCACGACGCAGGACTGCGCGTAGGCCGAAAAGCCCAGACCGCCCCACTCCTTGGTGATCAGCATCGAGAAGAACTTGTTCTCGCGCATGAACTGCCAGACTTCCGGCGCCAGATCACGGTCTTCGTAGACCGTCTTGTAGTCGTCGATCATCTTGCACAGCTCAACGGTCTCGTTGTCGAGGAACGCCTGCTCCTCGGCCGTCAGCTTGGTGCGCTTGAAGTTCTTCAGCATGTTCCAGTCGGGGCGACCACGGAACATCTCGCCCTCCCACCAGACGTCGCCGGCTTCCAGCGCCTCGCGCTCGGTGGAGGTCATCGGCGGCAGCACCGCCTTGAATCCGGAGAAGATCGGCTTGGTGATCAGGCGACGGATCGGCCGAACGTTCAGCGCGATCGCCAGCACGGCAAAGATGCCTCCGGTGATCGCGAACGCGGTCGGGCCCATCATGCCCAGGCCGTAGAGGCCAACGATGTAGATACCGATCGCCGCCGACGTCACCAGCAACGGTGCGCCCACGTACGCGAGCACCCAAAGGCCCGCGATGGCGATGAGAATTGCGAGTAGTGTCATCATGACAAACCCTCCGATAGACAAAAGTAAGGAGACTGGGGAGTCGGTTAAGCGGCTTGCTCGGCAGCCGCCGGCGGCTGCTCGCCGGGACGCGGAATCAGCGTCTCGATCAGCAGGCGCAGGTATTCGTTGAACACGGGGCCGGGCGGCAGCGCGGACGGGTTGTCCCGACGCAGCTGCAAGGTCCCGAGGAAGGTGCTGTAGGCAAAGGTCGCCCACTTGCGGGCGTCCCGGGCCGTCAGACCCAGCGCCCGATAGCATTCGGCCAGAAAATCCAGCCGGCGCTGCGAGACCTTGTGCACGAAATCCGCGACTCGCGGATCACGGCTGGCCGCCGCCAGCGCCAGATAGAGATGCCCTTCCCGCTCGCTGCCATTGGCCGCCTTGAACACGGTCTGGATGCGCTTGCGCGGCTGCCGGACGCCCTTGGCGCGCTCGATGATCTGTTCGGTTTCCCGCGACGCCCAGCGCTCCAGCGACGCTCGGATCAGCGCGTCACGGTTGGCGAAATGCCAGTAGAAGCTGCCCTTGGTCACACCGAGCTTGCGCGCCAGCGGCTCGACGGCCACGCCGTCCAGGCCGCCGTCGACCATGGCGTCAAGCGCGGCATCCGCCCAGTCGTCGGCACTCAATGTCGGCTTCGTCTGCACCATTGTTGCAGCGCATCCATACGGGAAAGTATGGCAAAACTAACACATACGTCAGCGTACGGAAATGATGTTCACGCACCGTTATCGCTGTCACTGCGGTCAGGCATGCGGCCGCACTGACCCAGCAAGCGCTGCCAGGCTTCGGCATGGGTTCGCGACGCGTCGACCAGACTGGCGTCCAGCCGCTGCACAGCCTCGAGATAGGCCGTCAGCGGGCGCGGGAGTTCGGCCGCCTGGACGTTCGCAGCCTGCCCCAGCACGGCCACTAGCTTCGCCAGCTCGCGACGCAGGCTGGCCAGGTCCGGCTGCACGCCCCGCGCGTAGAACTTGTGAAACACGGTCTCGGCGATTTCAGCGGTGGGCGTCGGTCTCGGTTGCAGACAGACCGGCCTTGCGTTGAGGCGCGCATGGATGATGGCGGCCACCGCCTCCAGTTCCGCGACGAACAGGGCCGCCGTCCTCAGCAGGCCACCGGCCTCGCGGGATTCACGCAGGCGTTGCAGCGACGCGCTCAGGGCCGCCTCGCCCACACCGTCACCATCCAGGCCACGCCGAACCAGGCCGACGAGTTCATCCAGCGCGGCGATGCCGAGCAGCCCACCGTGGACGCCCTGCATCTCCATCGGGGAGGCCTCCGGGGACAGGAACCGCTCGATTTCCTCGGTGTTGAAGATGACGTCGTAGCCCGCCACCGCGAGATCGGTGGACTTGCTGCGCCTCACCCGTTCCAGCAACGCGCTTTCCTCGTCGGAATCGGCCTCGCAACCGGAAAGCGCCGCAGCGACGCGTGTTTCATAGGCGAATCGCGACGAAGGCGTCATCACCTGTCCGAGGATGCTGTTGCGCTCGCCGAGCAGCCGGCCCAGGCAGTCACGCAAGGACAGCGCCTCGCCCGGCGACAACCGCAGATCCGTCGAGGCCACCCGGCGCGCGCGGCGGCGCGGATAGACCGGAACGGCCCGCACCTCGGGCGCGACACGCTGATCCAGCACGTTGCCCACCCGCCAGCGGTAGTCCTCCAGCGCATTCGCGACACCGGAGGCATCGCAGGCCTGCAACAGCAGGATGCCCCCGATGATTCCGGCGAGCCCGGCACCATGCGCTATGCTCCGGACATGCGACTTCGGCTTGGCATTGTGCTGGGATTGGTGAGCGTGGCGGCGCATGCCGAGATCTACACGTGGACGGACGCCGATGGTCAGGTCCGATACTCCGATCGGCCACCGCTGAACCAGACCTATTCGGTGAGAGAAGTCCGGCCAACGCCAGCCGCGAACTCGCCCTCGGATCCGGCCACGGACCCGGATCATCAGACGGATGACCCGCGCGCCGACACGTCGTCAGCATCAGGCGGCGATCCACAGACCGCGGTGGATCCCGCCGCCCTCAAGGCGCAGTGCGACCGCGCCCGCGAGCGCATCGCGTTCTACGAACGGACACCGGCCGTCCGTGTCCTCTACGAAAACGAAAGCGGCGAGACCGTGCGCATGACACCGGAGGAACGCAGTTCCCGGTTGTCACACTACCGCGACCTCGCCGCCGAATCCTGCCAGTAGGCAGAAAAGCAGCCGCCGGCATAAGCCGACGGCGACCTCACGATCCTCAGGATTCCTCTTCCGGCTCCCCGATGCTCAGCAGCTCGACCTCGAAGACCAGGGTCTCGTTCGGTCCGATGCGGGCACCGGCGCCACGCTGACCGTAGGCCAGTTCCGGCGGAATCACGAAGCGGTACTTGCTGCCGACCGGCATCAGTTGCAGCCCTTCGGTCCAGCCCGGAATCACGCCACTGAGCGGGAAGGTCGCCGGGTTGCCGCGATCGTAGGAACTGTCGAACACCGTACCGTCGATCAGCGTGCCCTTGTAGTGCACGGTGACCTTGTCATCGGCGCTGGGCTTGTCGCCCTCGGCGTCCTCCAGCACTTCGTATTGCAGACCGCTGTCGGTGACCATCACGCCGTCCTTGGCGGCATTTTCCTCACGAAAGGCTTCGCCCTTCGCGGTGGCTTCCTTGGCGGCTTCCTGCGCCTCGGCCTGCTGGGCCTGTTGCAGGCTCTGGCTCACCGTGGTCTTGATGGCGGTCATGTCCTCATCGCTCATCGCCAGATCAACGTCACCATGGGCCGCGGAGAACCCGGCGGAAAAGGCGGCGGGGTCGACCTTGTCGGCAACCTGCTTCAGCGAACGAGCCACGTCCACACCCACCGCGTAGGAGAACTTCTCCGCTTCGGTCGACGGCTCGTAGGTCGACGGATCCGGCGGATCACCGCCCGGGTCGGCCGGCTGCGGCTGGCAGGCCGCCAGTGCAATCGCGGACAACGCGATCAGTCGTTTTGTGTAAGGCATATTCACTCCATGTGTTCAGCGACCGATTCAGTCGCTGGATGTGAAGGACCGCCGCCGACGGCCCGTGAGATGTTGAACAGTTTGCGCGATTTCCGGGCCGAGCAAACCCAGCGCCTGAACCGCCAGCGGTTCGATGGCCTCATCGACGGACAGCCATTCGACCCCGCCCTCACCTTGCTTCACCTGCAATACTTCCATCGAAATCAGGGTGTTGACGTGCCCTCGGAACAGCGCCGGATCGAAGAATTCCGGCGCATTGCGGCCGGTGAGCACCGCCATGCGCTCGGCCATCAGCACGCACTCGGCCTCGAAGGCCGCGCGCTCCAGCGTCACGACCTCGCGACGCTCCGCCAGCAGCACCAGCGTCATGGCGTAGCGCTCCAGCGTCTCGCGCATGACGCGCATCAGCCCGTTCAGGTGTCCGTATCCGTCCAGTGACGGGTCCGGTCGTCGCAGGCTGTCGGCCTCCGCGATCAGCATGCCGCCTTCGACCATGGCATCGATCTGCCGTTCAATCGCATGCGTCAGGTTTTGCTCCTGGTCCCACAGAAACCACTCGTCGCGCAGGATCGGGTAGAGCGCGCGGGACCCGCTGATGACTTCGGCACGCTTGCGCAACGCCCGAGCGGAAAAGAAGTTGGCGATCAGCGAAGGCAGCGCGAACAGGTGCTGAATGCTGTTCCGGTAATAGGTCAGCAGCACGGCTTCCTTGTCCTGGGCGATGACCAGATCACCCCAGGGATGCTGGACGCGCTGTAGCCCGGCGATCGGTTCGGCGCGGGCAAGCAACACCGCTCCATCCGTCTCCGGGATATGCAGGCTCGGCCCGTAGGGCGCTCGCTGCAGCAACCCGATATAGGCACTCAGACGCTCGGCCAGTTCATCAGCCGGCATCGCCCGCTGCTGGCTGGCG
>CALBOV010000265.1 GCA_937896565.1 uncultured Salinisphaerales bacterium | reverse complement strand
TGCACTGGAGCGCACGCGCGCTGATCGCCATCGTCATCTCCGGCGTCGTGGCGGAACTGATCTGGTGGGTGATCGAAAAGCCCTGCGCCGGGCTGCGACGCAGGCTCAGACACTGAGGCCCGGGCGGCCGTCCTATCCGGCGATGCTCCGGTCACCGGCACGCCCGGTGACGCGCCGCCACAACCGCTGGCCGACTTCCCGGAGCCGTTGCATCTGCCAAGCCTGAAGGTCGCGTCGGAACTCCAGGTCGTCGTAACGCGGATCGCGCTTCAACGCGGCGTAGAAGTACGCGCCGATGATGATCAATCCTCCGATCACGTACGGCTTCTCGCCCATCCGGAACATGCCGGACGCCACCGCGTAAGCCGGGTGATACCCCATGAACCAGATGCCCCGCCCCAGCCGGACCCGCCCCTTGTAGACGTTCTTGTCGGACGAACCCATCATCCGGTGGTGATACAGACGGGCACGGTCGTCGCGGATGGATCGAGTGGACCACCCCTTCATCCGGCACTTGTGGATGTCGATGCCATCCCAGAGGATCGTCTGCGTGAAGCCGCCGATCTCCTCGAACGCGCTGCGACGATAAAACTTGAACTGGCCCGCCACGACCTCGTCGATGATGTATTCTTCGACCAGTCCGTCGTCCTCAGGGCGATACACCTTGCCGGATACGGCGGCGAGCCGGGGGTCGGCCGCGAAGGCCTCCAGCATCGTTTCCAGATAGCGCTCGTCGAATGACATGTCGCCGTCCAGCTTGCAGATGTACGCGTAATCCGACTGCAACTGCGCGCGGCCGAAGTTGAACGCCTCGATCACGCCCGAACCGAGCACGCGCTTGCCGCGATCGTCCCGCGTGATCAGACGAATGAACGGATAGTCCTTCTGGTAGCTCCGCACGATGTCCGGGGTGTCGTCGCTGGATCCATCGTCGACGATGATCCACTCCGCCGGCCAGACGGTCTGGGCGACCATCGCATCCAGCGTCAGGCGGATGTATTTGGACTCGTCCCGCACCGGCGAGACGATCGCCACCGGCACGGTCGGATGCGGTTCAGACACCGGCTTCCTCCACGAATACGGACCCGAGGATGCTGACGTCGTGCACGCGCAACTCGTCGACCAGACCCTTGGCGTCGTTCAGCGAATCGGAGTCCTTGCAGACGACAACCACGGCGTGGCCGGCCATCGACGCCACCGCCTGCGCGTCGGCAACGTCCTCGACCTGGGTCGCGTCCAGAATCACGGTGCCGTGCTGGCCGGCGCTGCCACGCAGCCAGTCGCGAAAACGCGGATGCATCAGACGCTCGTCGGCCCCGCCCTTGGCGTCGCCGCCGACAACCAGCGTCAGCCCGGGCACCTCGCCGAACTGGAAACCCAGCAGGCCGGAGTCACCGGCCAGCCAGTTCGCCAGCCCGGTATCGCCCGGCACGCCGAACAGGCCGGCGGCTCCGCCGCGGCGCAGGCCGACATCGACCAGACAGGTGGAACGACCGGAGCGGCACAGCAGCACGGCAAGATTCGCCGGCACCGCGTTGCGGGACACGGACTGCCCCACTGCGACGAATGCGATGACGGCCCGATCGGGGATGCGGTCCAGCCGGGGCGCCAGACGCGCCATCAGGCTGCGGTAGCCCCGGGCCTGGGGCGAATCGGGCATCGCGACCGTGACCAGCGCACGGGCCGGATGCAGGTCGACGCTGCGAATCATCGACACCTGGCCGAGCGGCACCGGTGGCATCTCCACCTTCGGCGCGCCCTCGTGTTGCCGTGGCGCTTCTGTTGCCAGCGGATGAGGCGTCGGCGTCGGCTTGACCTCGGGTTCTTCCATGACCCAGTCACGCTTCGGCGGCCTGGGTGGCGGCGGCGGCGAGCTTTCCGGCTCAGTTGCCTTTCTTGACCATCTAGGCTTGCTGATCTTCTCCGACCGTTTCGGCCTCGCCTCGGGCTCCGGCTGCGCGGCTGCCGCCTTTGTCTGTTTCGGTGCGGATTTTTTCTTGCTCCGGGTGCCGACCGCGCGCGGAGCCTCGTCCGGAGCAGGCGTCGGAGCCTGTGGCGGCGGTTCCTCGGCCTTGGGTTGGACGGTCGCCCGCTGCCGCTGCGCCTGCTGGCGCCGCAGCGATTCGCGCAGCCGCGATGAATCCTGCTCGCTGGCCTCGACATCAATGACCCGGGCAGCCCCGAGCCGGGTGCTGAGAACCCCGCGCCTGAGCCTGGGCTTGTCGGAATCAGACATGACGCACCCGGCCTCGCTCGAAACCGTCCGGCCGCATAACCACTGTCCCGGCCGTCGCTA
This sequence comes from uncultured Salinisphaerales bacterium, assembly GCA_937896565.1. GTDB lineage: Bacteria > Pseudomonadota > Gammaproteobacteria > Nevskiales > OUC007 > Abyssibacter. The sequence continues at coordinate 2,948 of CALBOV010000265.1, read as the reverse complement.
ACGCGCCGGACGCTGCTCGCAGAGGATTCAGAACAGGCGCTCCTTCACGACAATCACGTCATCGGGCTGGACCATGTCTTCCAGTTCCGCCGACTGCGTGATCGTGCGACCGTCAGCCAGCGTCCGGCGAATGGTCACCTTGGAGTCGCTGCCACGATCGGTCAGACCACCGCCCAGCGAAATGGCCTGCATCACCGTGATCGGCGTGGTCAACGGATAGGCATCCGGCCGCCGGACTTCGCCGTAGACGTAGAACTTCGGTGCCTCGGGCACATAGATCGTGTCCCCGGCGACCAGATCGATACCGCTCGCGCTACCAGCTGTCAGCAACTGATCGAGATTGATCGCATAACGCTGCTGGCCGCTTGCGGCCCGGCGCACCAGCGTGACGGTCCGGGACCCGTCGGCGGTGATGCCGCCGGCCAGCGCCAGCGCGTCCAGCACCGAGGTCGACGATTCCAGCGGAAAACGACCCGGCGAGGCCACCGCGCCCAGCACGGAAATCTGCCGGCTGCGCAAGGCCTCGATGGTGACGTTGACCTGCGGATCCTTCAGGAATTCGCCGCGTTCGTAGGCCATGGCGATCCGGTCACCGGCCTGCTGCGGGGACAAGCCTGCAAGCTGGATGCGGTTGACCAGCGGCAGCGTGACGCTGCCGTCGTCACCAACCACCGTCTCGGTGGTCAGATCCGGCTGGCCGAACACGGTGACACGAATGCTGTCCCCGGCGCCCAGCCCGGCGCGCTGTCCGGACCCCAGCGGCGTGGCCGGCAAGCCGGTTTCCATTGGTGCATCCGCGATGGGCGAAGGTGTGAACACCGGCGCCGGCGGCAGCCGGGGACTCGGCTGCGCAATCACAGGCGGTTCGTACGGATCGGGCGCGCGATAGGCCGGCGATTCGTATCCGGGCTGCGGAACCGTGGTTGTCGCGGGCACATCTGCGGCCCAGGTCTCGGCCGCGTCCGGCAACGACGAACTCTTCGGCCGACTCAGCGTGCGTCGCTGCGGCGTGCCTACGGGCTGGCGCGTCACGGGACCGGTTTCGATCGGCGCGGTGTCGTCGGTCGGAAGACTGGTGGTCGCGCTGCGTCGCACGCGCGGCCCACCCTGCACCTGGGACGGCGGAACGGTCAGCGTCGGCGCTGACCAGCCCTGCCCGGCCGGCGCACGATACCCGGTCTCCGGCGCACGACCGGTCGGCCAGCGAGCGCTGGGATCCACCTCGGGCGGGGGCACGCCCTGCCAGGAATCGGCGGCAGGCCGGCTTGGCTGCGCAGCGGGCCGGGTCGGCACGGATTCGCGAACCGGCGGTACCGATGCCGGCGTGTCGGGAATGATGATGGTGGTCGGCGGGTACAGCGCGCGGCGATCGCCGGGTGGTTCCCAGGTCGTCGTCGTATCGGACCACTGCGACGAGGGCTCCCATTCCTTCATGTCCGACTGGGCGGACGCGACCGTCGCGAAGGCGATGATCAGGGCGGTCAGCAGCCCGCGGGGCAGGAATCCCGGTGAAACGGTTTCTCCGCTTGTGTTCGACAGAATCGTCATCCCAAGTGTATTGCCCCGACCGCACGCTCATCGTCCGGCCTGTCGGAATCCGCCAGCAAGACCGCTGCCAGTTCCATCTGATCCGGAGATTCTAACCCCTAAACCCGCCGCTATGGGGATTTGACCCTAATAAACAAGGGCTTGAACCCGATTTGTCAACCCCCAAATCGCAGACATCCCCGGCGTTGGCCGGCGGTGAGTCAAGCAACATTACCACTGGAGGTCCAACGTGAATCTCAAGCACTACGAACCCATCAGCGTCTTCAACGCATTGTCTCAGGAACTCGATCGGTGGATGGACAACAACCCGGGTCAGGCCACGCGTGCCTGGACGCCGGCGGCCGACATCGAGGAAACCGACGGCCACTACTTCGTCCGTCTCGATGTGCCGGGCGTTGACCCGCAGAAAATCGAGGTGCGCGTCGAGAAGAGCGTGCTGACGGTCGAGGGCGAACGCGAGGCGCCGGCCAGCGAAGCGGGCCGCTTCACCCGCGTCGAGCGCATCCAGGGCAAGTTCGTCCGTCAGTTCCGGCTTCCGGATGTGGCGAACGACGAGGCCATCGAGGCCGACTACGCGCAGGGCGTGCTGACGGTCCGCATCGCCAAGAAGCAAAGCAGCCAGCCGCGGCAGATCGAAGTCCGGGTGAGCTGAACCCTTCGTTCGCGGCGGCGCTTGGCTTAGGCGCCGCCGCGGGCACACCGATTCAACGCATGACGAGGCATTCCAGGTGAGAACCGACAAACTGACCACCCAATTTCAGCAGGCACTGGCCGACGCCCAATCGCTGGCGGTCGGACGAGACCATCCTCAGATCGATCCGGCGCACGTGCTGATGGCACTGCTGAATCAGGATGGTGGTGCGTCACGTCAGCTGCTGGCCCAGGCCGGCGCCCAGGTCGAGACGGTTCGCAGCCGCCTGGATGCCCTGATCGATGACCTGCCAACCGTGGGCCAGGCCACCGGTGACGTACAGGTGAGCGCCGAACTCGGCCGCCTGCTCAATCTCACCGACCGCCTTGCGCAGCAGCGCAAGGATGAATTCATCAGCTCGGAGCTGTTCCTGCTGGCGCTGGTCGACGACAAGTCGGCCGCCGGCAAGCTGCTACGGGAAGCCGGCTGCACCAAGGACGCGCTGGAACGCGCCATCGACGCCATTCGCGGCGGCGAGCGCGTGGACAATGCCGATGCCGAAGGCCAGCGCCAGGCGCTGGAGAAGTACACCATCGACCTGACCGCCCGCGCCGAGGCCGGCAAGCTGGACCCGGTGATCGGCCGTGACGAGGAAATCCGCCGCGTCATCCAGGTGCTGTCGCGCCGGACCAAGAACAACCCCGCGCTGATCGGGCGCCCCGGTGTCGGCAAGACCGCCATCGCCGAGGGGCTGGCCCAGCGCATCATT
>CALBOV010000264.1 GCA_937896565.1 uncultured Salinisphaerales bacterium | reverse complement strand
GGATTGATGTCAGCGAAACCGCGCGCTCCGTCTCCTTTTGCGCGCATGCCATTGACCACGATCGACCCCTGGTGGTTGAAGACACCTTGCAGGATGACCGCTTCGCGGAGAATCCGCTGGTGGTCGGGGAACCTCGCATACGGTTTTACGCCGGTTGTCCGCTCAAGGGGCCCGGCGGTTATCTGATCGGTACGCTGTGCGTCATCGATCCAAAACCCAGACGGTTCAGCGACCAGGACCGTGATGCCTTGCGCGTGCTCGGCGAGTTGGTGGAAGTCGAGTTGCGCGAGCCTCGACTGGCACCGATGACGCCCACCGTACTGGACGATCGATGGCAGCTCGCAAGACGGCGCTTAAAGACCCTGCGCGACCAGCTGTCCTACCCGGTCGCCGCAGCGCTGACCGGCGCGCTCGCTGCGATGATCGTGCTGGTCGCCGCCTGGCTGTGGGATAGCGAGCAGACGCATGCCAGTCAGGATCATGCGCGTCATGACGCCTTCCACAACGCCAGCCTAATGCTCGGCCGCCTGGAATCGGAACTGGCCGCGCGCCTGCACCTGGTCTATGCGCTCAGCGGTCAGGTGCATGCAGGCGTGACCTACGATGAATCCGCCTTCCAGAGTTTCGCAGCGCAGCTAGCTGGCCGTGTCCGGCATGTGGCGAGCTTACAGCTGGCGCCGGATGCCATCGTCACCCATGTCTGGCCCATCGCCGACCATCGGGCCGCGATCGGCCACGATCTGATGAGCGACCCCAGCCGCCGGCGAACGGCCCAACGGGCCATTGACTCGGAACAGGTCTGGGTCAGCGGCCCGGTGCCGCTGCTGCAGGGCGGCGAGGCGGTGATCGGTCGTCTACCTATTCTGCTGCCTCGCGAGGCTTCGAATCAGACAGACTTCTGGGGTTTCGCCAGCGTGCTGATCGATCTGGACGGGCTGCTCCGCGATGTGGGCTTTTTCGATACCGAAAGTGGGTTCGAATATGCTTTGCGTGCCGGGGATACAACCGAGGGCGTGCTTCCCAGCCTCTACGGTTCCACCCGCGCATTCACGGACAACAGCGTGACAATTCCGGTCGCGGTCCCCGGTGGCAACTGGACCTTGGGTGTGATTCCGCAGGGCGGCTGGCCCACGAGCTGGGCTGGGCGGCGGTTGTTCTGGGCGCTGGCACTGGTCGCGAGCGCATTGGCTGGGGTGGTTCTGCATGCCCTGCTGCGCCTGCCTGCACACACGCGCATGACCATCAAGCGCACCGTCAGCGACATGGAGTCCAGCCACGCACGTTTTCGCGATGCCATCCAGGCCCTGCCGGCCGGCTTCGTGATCTTTGACCGCGATGATCGGCTGAACATCTGCAATGACCGCTACCGCGAACTCTACGCCCGTGCCCGCCCGCGGTTGCAGATCGGCCGTCAGTTCGAGGACATCCTCGATTTCGCGATTTCCGCCGACCAGTTCGCAATCACCCAGGGCATGAATGCCAAGGCCAAAGGCGACTTCCGTGAGGTCATCCTGCAACGCCATCGCATGCCCAACTCGGCCTTTGATCAGCAACTCGCGGATGGCCGCTGGGTGCGTGTCGTGGAACAGCGGATGCGAGACGGCGGCACCGTGTCCTTTCACGTCGATGTATCCGACCAGAAGGCCAGCACGCGGGATCTGATCGACGCACGGCAAAAGGCCGAACAGACGAACCAGGCCAAGAGCACGTTCCTGGCCACGGTCAGCCACGAGGTCCGAACCCCGCTGAACGGAGTGATCGGACTGCTGAGTGTGCTCAGTGGCGATGCAGGCCTGAACGCTCAACAAACCAAGTATGTGCAGACCGCACACCAGTCCGCTCAGCACCTGCTGGGACTGCTCAACGAGATTCTCGATATCAGCAAGATGGAGGCCGACAAGCTGGAACTCGAAGCCTCCGACTGCCGGCTATCGACCATGGTCGACAGCGTGGTCGACCTGGTGCGCGCGCAGGCCGAAAGCAAGTCGCTGGATCTCAAGGTCCGGTGGGATGACGGACTGCGGTCCGCAATTGTCATCGCGGACGAGGCCCGCCTGCGTCAGATCGTGCTCAACCTCATGTCCAACGCGATCAAGTTCACGGACTGTGGTCAGGTCACGCTGCGTTTACGCGCCACCGGGGACATCGGGCGCAGCCTGCCCTTGCGCATCGAGGTGGAGGACACCGGGATCGGTTTTGATCCACGTCAGGCCGAACGTCTGTTCACACCCTTCGATCAGCTGGATGACAACGCCGCGCGCCGATTCGCCGGCACCGGTCTGGGCCTGGCGATCTGCAAGCGCCTGGTCGAACTGATGGGCGGAACCATCGGCGCCCATGGCGAACCCGGTAAGGGCGCCTGCTTTCATGTGGATGTGGCCTTTCCGGTTGCCCGAAACATGACCGACGACGCCCATCCGGCGGCGGCGACCCCGCGGCTGCCGGTGGATCTGGGCTGGCCAGCCGTGCGGGTTCTCCTGGCCGAAGACTCACCGACCAATCAGCTGGTGATTCGAGCGATGTTGCAGAACACCGGTTACCAGGTCGACGTGGTGAGCAACGGCCTGGAGGCGCTGGAAGCCCTGCAACGGCTGCCTTACGACCTCGTGCTGATGGATGTCTTCATGCCGGAAATGGACGGCGTCACCGCCACACGCAAGCTACGCGAACGCTTTGACCGTGACCGCCTGCCGGTTGTCGCCCTGACGGCCAACGCCATGCAGGGCGACGAAGAACGGTTCCTGGCTGCGGGCATGAACGAACACCTGACCAAACCCCTGGAACGCGCGGCGTTGCTGCGCGCTCTGCACCGATGGCTGGAACCGACTATGACCCCTTCCCCAGCCCCCAGCCAGCCTTCCGAGGAGCGACACAATGCTTGATCAGTCCATGCTCGACCAGCTGCGCCGTGATGTCGGCGAGGAGATGTTTCCTCTGATCATGTCGCAGTTCACCGCCGAGATCCGCGACAAGACCGAGCGGCTGGAACAGGCACATGCGCAAGCCGATCTGGCCGAGCTGGCCGAACTCGCACACAGCTTGAAGTCGTCAACCCGGACCGTGGGACTCAGCCACCTGGGCGAGCAGGCTAACGAGATCGAGGCGGGCGCCCGTGCGGGCGATGCCAACACCCTGGACCTGGCCCCTGGCTTTGTCGCGCAGTGCCGCGAAGGCGCACGGCAGCTCGACCTGCTGTCACAGGCGCAATAGGCCGAATTGCTCCGGCCCGGTCGTCCGAACGGGACGTGGGCTCGGGCCGGTATCGCGCGAAAGCAACACCACTCGCCTCGCCCAGAAATGCAAAACGTGGCTTCAGTTGAAGCCACGTTTTTTGGGTATCCGGAATACAGAGTGGGTTCGATGGCAGGGCCGAGTACGACATGTAACCTGTAAACCAGAATGGAATGTGGGAAATCCCTGTACGCGTGTCGTCTCGTAAACTGGAACACAGCGTGGAGTTCTGTCGCGTCAGCACTGAGAATGACGAAAACGGAGCAGGCCACACTGGCTGAAAAGACTGCCCATATCCCAGAAAAGACGATGCAGCCCCGACATGAAGTGCAAAGCCGTTGAGTTGTGAAGTCATGCAGTTCGCAGCGCCGCCCAGGTCGCATGGCATATCGGCATACACCTCGATTTGGTCACTCGATGCGGTCGAGAAAGCGACGCGCAGGGCGACCTGCGCCTTTAACGGAGGGTAATGCCCGAATCTTTCCTGCCATGTCGCGGAAGGGCGCCTAGCTAGCCACGGTTGGGGGTCTGTGCATGCTTCAGATCAAGGACTTCAATTCGATATCCGGATCACGCAACGCTTGCGCTTTGACCTCCCTGTGTTGGTAGACGAGTTTCTTACCCACCATGAAAGCCAAAGGCAGATTGACCGCGTCCACGGCAATGAGATGACCTTCGCGCAGATAGAACACCGCGAATGCCTCGTCCTCGGGCTTGCCACGTACTACCCGCTCATCATGAGCGTGGGACAACCCCACCATCTGCAGGCGCACGTCATACTGATTCGACCAGAACCAGGGTGCGGCATCGTAGGGCCTGTCCTCTCCCATCAGGGTCGCCGCCGCGGTACGGGCCTGATCGACCGCGTTGGCGACTGACTCCATCCGCTGCGTTTGTTCAAAGAAAAGATTTCTGTGGCGGGTGCAGTCACCGATTGCCAGGATATCGGGATCGTTAGTACGCGTATATTCGTCCACGAGAATACCGTCGTCACAAGGCAGGCCGGCGGCTTCGGCCAGAGCGGTTTCCGGTGCGATACCGACCGAAACGAGCACAAAATCGGCCGGCACGGTCGTGCCGTCGGCCAGTGTTACGCCGGCCACGTAGCCGTGGTTGCCGGCCTCGAAGCCGGTGACCGCCGTGTCCAGGCGCACATCCACTCCGGCACCTCGGTGCTTGGCATAAAAGAACGCGGAGATTTCCGGGCCTGTGACACGTTGCATGAGTCGCTCGGCGGCTTCCAGCACCGTGACCTTGAGGCCTGCCTTGACGGCGATGGCGGCCACCTCCAGGCCGATGTAGCCGCCGCCAATGATGACCAAACATTTTCCCGGGACGAATTGTTCACGAAGGGCATCCGAGTCAGCCATGTCGTGCAGATAATGAAGGCCTTTCAAGTCGGCCCCTTGCGCGTTCAGGTGTCGAACACGAGACCCCGTGGCCAGGACGAGTTGACCGTATTTCAACGTACTCTGGTCCGATAGCGTGATGTTCTTGTTGTCCCGGTCTATGTGCTCGGCGCGCTCCCCGAGCCGAAGCTGGTAGCCCGCGTCGTCGTACACCGAACGCGGCTTTAGGTACAGAGACTCCTGATCAATCTCTCCTGCCAGATAATTCTTGGACAGAGGTGGTCGCTGGTAGGGCGGATGGGACTCCTCGCCCACCAAAACCACCTCCTGTTGATATTTCTGTTGCAGCAAGGTTGTCAGGAGCGCGCCTGCCGCGTGCCCGCCTCCAACGATGACTGTCGCATCTTGGCGTCTGTTCGCCATAGCCTCTCTCTTTGACTGTTCCTGGGGATTGGATCGTTCAGGCCTCGAATTGCCAATCGGGACGAGCACAAGGTCGCGGCGCCTGGTGTGGTGCTGTCAACCGCGCCCACTGTTACAACACACGCGGCGCTCAGCCGCCACTGGCCTCCGCATCCTCGAGCAGCATCGCCGCGCCCTTCTCGCCGATCATGGTCGCCGGCTGATTGGTGTTGCCTCCGACCAGCGTCGGCATGATGGAGGCATCGACCACCCGCAGGCGTTGCAGACCATGCACGCGCAGACGCGGATCGACCACCGCCATCGGATCGACGCCCATCTTGCAGGTGCCGACAGGGTGATACGCCGACTCCCCGCTGCGCCGCGCCCAGTCGGCGAGGTCGTCGTCGTTCTGCAGTGCCGGCCCCGGCGACATCTCGACCTCGTGGTGCGGGGCGAAAGCCGGCTGCGCCAGAATGCTGCGCACCAGGCGCCCCCCGCGCACGAGCCGCTCGACGTCGGCGGACTCGGCCATGTAGTTGGGATCGATCAGCGGCGCCGCGAACGGATCTGCACTGTGCAGGCCGACGCGGCCGCGCGACGATGGCCTGAGCCCGTAGATCATCACCGCATAGCCGTAGCCACTCATCGCGGTCTTCAGGTCCCGCCCGTGGTCGGCGTACAGCATGGGTGCGAAGTGAAGTTGCAGATCGGGTATCGGCTCCCCCGGCCGGGACCGGATGAACCCACCGGCCTCGGCGCCGTTGCTCGACAGCACACCGCGGCGGCCGCTCACGTACTGCAGCAGCGCCCACAGGCCCTTGAGCCAGTAGCTCGGATGCATTGAGATGCTCTGGCGGCTGCGTGCTTTGACACGCACGAACACGTCGACATGGTCCTGGAGATTCTGTCCCACGCCTTCCAGCCCGTGACGCAGCTCGATGCCGTGCCGGGCCAATTCCTCGCGTGGGCCGATTCCGGACAGCATCAGCAGCTGCGGCGTGTTGAACGCGCCACCGCAGAGCACAACTTCGCGCTTGGCGCGGACCTGCGCCAGCCCCGCCGGGTCCCGATACTCGACCCCGGTAGCGCGGGTGCCTTCGAGCAGCACACGGGTAACGTGGGCGCTGCTGCGGACAGTCAGGTTGGAACGGCCCGCTGCGGGTTCGAGATAAGCGCGCGCATTGCTGCAGCGCGCGCCGTCCTTCTGGTACGCGTAGTAAAAACCCACGCCTTCCTGCTCATGACCGTTGAAATCCGGATTGCGTCGGTACCCCGCCTGCGCCGCCGCGCCGACGAATGCCGTGCTCAACGGATTGGTATAGCGTCTCTCGGCCACATTGAGCGGACCACCCTGGCCATGGAAGGCTGCCTCATCCGGGGTCACCTTCGGCTCGAAATGTTCTGACCTGCGGAAATACGGCAGCACGTCGGCGTACGACCAACCCTCGCAACCCAGCCGTGCCCACTCGTCGTAGTCCCAGGCATGGCCACGGATGTACACCTGCGCGTTCATGCCGCTGGACCCCCCGAGCATCTTGCCGCGCGGCTGGAACAACGCACGGTCGTGCATGTGCCGCTGCGGTTCAGTATTGAACTGCCAGTTGTAGCGACGGCTGAACATCAGCTGCAGAAAGCCCAGCGGCATGTTCACGAAAGGATTGCGGCGACTCTCCGGACCGGCTTCGAGCAGCAGCACCGAATGGCGGCCGCTCTCGGAGAGGCGGTTGGCGACGGCGCATCCGGCCGAGCCGCCACCAACCACCACATAATCGAATGGTCCGGACGCCATACTGGTTTACACCACACCTCTACCTTTGGGCGTCAGCTTGACCATCAGCTTGGAATAGCCTCGCACGAAGTTCGACTGAACCCGCTCGGGCTCGCCAATGACTTCGATGTTGTCAAAGCGCTTGAGCAGTTCTTCCCATAGGATGCGCAACTGCAATTCGGCCAGACGGTTACCCATGCAACGGTGGATTCCATAGCCAAACGAAATATGGTTGCGCGCGTTCTTACGGTCGATAATCAGATCATCAGGGTTTTCAAATTTGCGTTCGTCCCGGTTGCCCGAGGCGTACCACATCAATACGCGATCGCCTTTTTTTATGGTTTGGCCACGCAATTCAACATCTTGCGTGGCAACGCGGCGCATATTGGCCAGCGGAGTCTGCCAGCGGATGATTTCCGAAACCATGTTGGGAATCAGCTCCGGGTTGGCCTTGAGCTTGGCGAATTCCTCGGGGAATTGATTCAGGGCGAGCACCCCGCCGCTCATTGAGTTACGCGTGGTGTCATTGCCACCGACGATAAGCAGCGTCAAATTCCCGATAAACTCCATCGGACGATTGATCAAGTCCTTGGTATCGTCGCTGCTCTGCAACAGGCTGATCAGATC
>CALBOV010000263.1 GCA_937896565.1 uncultured Salinisphaerales bacterium | reverse complement strand
CCGTCGATGATTTCACTGCGCCACCCCAGCACATCAGGCGGCGAATAAATCGACCAATACGGCCGGCCGTTTTCACCCGCAGCCGGTGCATCAACAAGAACGCCGACGTGGCCGTACCGGATCATTTTTCTCGCTGCCTCGTACAAGAAGACATCCAAATTATTTCCAAGAAGATCAACATCAAACAGCTGTTCGGTGACCGTGTCGCTCACGTCTTGCAGCCGGATTGGCTTGCGCGTCAACATGCCGGCCAGCAATCTTTCCAGCCTTGAGAAGTAAGGCGGCAAGGTTGAACGCATCAGGCGGGCGTCATAGCTCTCGTCTAGTTCTCTTGGTTCTTGCGGTAGGTATTTGCGGTGCTTTTTCCTAATGCCAAATGTTCCCAGGTTGATCGCTTCGAGGAGTTCCCAGTGGGGCTCCATGTTCACGTATGCGTTATTCGGGTCACTAACAATCGCAACGCTCGATGCACGCTGGCGACCACCTGCAAACGATGAATACACGGCCAACCCTGCCTAATGCTTTGATGTTAATCGACAGATTCACAGGCACAAGAAAGGGGCCTTTCGGCCCCTCCGTCAGCAGCTTGTACTGGGCAGGTTCACAATGTCGCTCCATAGACCCTGCAGGTCTCGCAAATTGCAGACATAGACAATCGTCATGTCTTCGTTGAGCGACCAACCTTCGTTGAGCGTTACCAACCAGGGAGCGTCGTCGTTAGACATCGGACTCCCTGGCGCTTCGTAGTCAATGGAACAGATGCCTGGATGCTTCCGGGCCTCGTCCCATGAACGTGGCTTTTTCATTGATTCGTCTGGCGAGGTGCGCGGCTGTCTCCAGCCGTGCCCATAGTATGCCATACGGTATGCCACTTGTCAAGGGGCAATCAGTACAGGCGGATGCCAGTGCCTCGGCCTGCCCGCGCATGCAAGATCGAAAACTCTCTGTAAACCAAATAGCCCAGCGCGTCGTTCATGTGGTCGTAGCCCGCGTCTTTGTCCGGCTCACCTTGCTCCGTGTAGCTCTGCAGCTCCAGGCATTCGATCGTGCGTTTGCAGTGCGCCGCTACCTGCAGCCGGACCTCACCCTTCCCGTTCTCCAGCAAAGCTTGAACAGAAGCCACCCGATCACGGACGGGAGGATTCGACTTCGGTGATTGATTGCTGAACCCGTAGGACTCAAGGATCGCGACATCGGTCCGGCTGGAATTCGTAGATCGTGCCGCTCCTGATGCGTCCGGGTAGGCCAGGATGCGACGGTCGGGAAATCGTCTGCGTATTTCTTGTGCCAGGGCGTCGGTGTCATGGGCGCCGCTGATCTCATCAATCAGCAGTAAAGAGTTGCCCAGACGCACGCCAATGACGGCGCTCATATTCCCGATGTTGAAGTCAATGCCGGCGCGGATGGGTTCGTCGCTTACATCTGGAAGATCTCGACAGATGTGTTTGGCGCGGTCGAACCGGTCGTAAACCTGGCCGGTGGTCAAGTTGGTGAACTCGCCCTGCAGATAGGCGGCGAGCAAACTCGGATCGTATGAAGCTTCGAGCCGAGAAATGAAGTCTGGCGGCAGATGGGGGTTATCTGCTGAGCGCATCTTAATAAGCCTGCGGTCCTTGCGCTCCTTTGCTTCCTCGGTGCCAAACGTGTTCCACATCCAGCGGAAACCTTCGGGGGTGGATGCTGCGGCGAACTGTCGGACGTTGCCGGCGCGAAGGCGGCCGAGGATCTTGGGGAATGCCTTGGCTGCCACGGCCGGTGGGACCGTGTCCATCTCATCCGCAAGGCAGAAACTTAAATTGAGTCCTATGATTCTCGTCCAGGATTCCAGGGACCGGCACAGGATTTTTGTGTCACCCCCGGGCAGATGCAAGATCACCTCGGGCAGTGGACTCGCCCGGAAGGTG
>CALBOV010000262.1 GCA_937896565.1 uncultured Salinisphaerales bacterium | reverse complement strand
TTGGCGAGGAGGATCGCGCCCCGACACCCGATGAGCTGGACGCGATGCGCGCCCTGGTGCGGCAGGCCATGGAAGACGGCGCCACCGGACTGTCCAGCGCACTGATCTACCCGCCCGGCATCTACGCCAGCGATGACGAGATCGTGGCGCTGGCCAAGGTGGTCGCCGAATACGGCGGCGCCTATTCCACGCACATGCGCAACGAAAGCCACCACCTGCTGGAGGCCATCGATCAGAGCATCGCCATCGGCCAGCGCGCGGGCGTGCCGGTGCACGTCTATCACCTCAAGGCCGCCGGGGCGAAGAACTGGCCCCTGATGCGCGACGCGCTGAAGCGGATCAACGCGGCGCGCGATCAGGGCATCGAGGTGACGGCGGACATCTACCCCTACATCCGCGTCGGTCTCGGGCTCGCCGCACTGGTACCGCCGCAGTACTACGCGAACGGCGTCGAGGCCCTGCAACAGCGGCTGTCCGACCCCGACCTGCGGCGCCAGATCCGCGCCGAGATGGAAGCCGGCGACACCAGCTTCGAGAACTACTACGACCACACCGGCCAGAACTGGGACAAGGTGCTGATCATCTACGCCGGCAACGCCGCGGACCCGTCCGTGGCCGGCGAATCAGTCGGCGAGGCCGCCAGCACGCGCGGCATCGATGTCTGGACCCTGTTCTTCGATCTGGTCCAGGCCGGCGGCGTGGTCGTCACCCCCGAGGTACTCGACGAGGCGCAGAAGGTCGAGGCGCTCAAGGAGCGCTGGGTGATGATCGAAACCGACATGTCGCCGGTGAACCCGGAGACCGCGCAAAGCTCGCATCCGCGGGCCTTCGGCGCCTTCCCCCGCGTGCTGGCGAAATACGTGCGCGAGGACGGCATCATTCCGCTGGAAGAGGCCATCCGGCGCATGACCTGGATGCCCGCCCGCATGCTCGGCCTGCCCGATCGCGGGCTGATCGCCGAAGGCATGGCCGCCGACCTCGCCCTGTTCGATCCCGAGCGGATTCAGGACAAGGCGACCTTCGAGGATCCGCTGCAGTTCTCCGAAGGCATCGATTGGCTGTGGGTCAACGGCACCGCCGCCATCGCCGACGGCCAGCTCACCGGCGCCCGCCCCGGCCGCGTACTGCGCCGCCCCGTTCTCAAGGCCGCCGCCCGATAGCGGCGGCATTCGACTTCATGATTCGACGGAGTTTGTCCATGTTCCTGTCATCCGCTCGCGGCCTGCGTCCGCTCGCCGCCACGCTGGTCGCGCTGCTGGCCACCGCCTGCCAGACCACCCCGCCCGCACCGACCACCGCGCCCATCGTCAAAGACCACCGCGGCGAACTCGTCTCCGTCGAACTCGTGCGCACGGTGCCGCGAGACGAAGGCGTGCAGGCGGCAAATGAATTCCACTACAGCGAGCAGCTCGGCGAGCCGGCCTGCGGCGTCAAGATATACCGCCTGCTGTTCAAGACCGTGGGCGTGAAAGGCGAACCGGAACAGACCTCCGGCGCCATGGTCGTGCCCGACGGCTGCCCCGCCCCTTACACGGTGATGGGCCTGGCTCCCGGCACCCGCGTCAAGGCCGGTGACCAGACCGCCGATCGCGTGAAGACCTTCTTCGCCGGCTACGGCTACGTGATCGTCATGGTCGACTACCTCGGCCTCGGCGCCTCGGACTACCCGTATCACCCGTACCTGCACGCCGATTCCGAAGCCACGGCCATGATCGACGGCCTGCGCGCCGCGAAGGCCGCCATCGCCCAGGAAGGCATTCCGGTCGCCGGCCCGATGGTGCTCACCGGCGCCTCACAGGGCGGCCACTCGGTGCTCGCCACCCAGCGCGCCATCGAGGCCGACTACGCCGACGAATTCCAGATCGCCGCCGTCATGGCCAGCAGCGGCCCCTACTCCATGACCGACACCTTCCTCGACGGCTGGCAAGGCCTGACCACCGCCGGCCCCAACCCGCTGGCGTCGATCCTGTTCTCCTACACCCTCTACAGCTACCAGCAGGTGTACGGGAATCTCTACGACAGCCCGACCGAGGTCTGGCAGGCGCCCTACAGCGACATGGTGGATGACTACTTCCCCGGCCCGCTCAACCTGATCAAGCTGTGGCAATCCGGCGAATTCCCGCCGATCCAGAACCTGGCAACCCTGCGCGAGCCGGCCTTCGTCGACGCCGTCGCCAGCGACCCGGACCACCCGTTCCGCCAGAACCTCGCCGCCAACGACCTGCTGGACTGGACGCCCAAGGCCCCGCTGCTGCTCTGCGGCTCCAGCGGCGACGCCGTCGTCGACTTCAAGAACTCCGAAACCGCCTACAAGACCTTCAAGGCCGCCGGCGCCAACGTCACCCTGCTCGACACCAAGCCCTTCCTGCCCGAAGGCCTGAACGGCTTCCAGCACCACGCCGCCGGTGGCGGTACGGCCTGCACGATCGCGGCATTGAAATCAGCGTTCGGGCCGGTGAGGCAGGCGGTGCTGGCGGCTGCGGGCGCCACCGCCACGCCTTAGTCCCTGCCAACATCAAGCTAGAGAATGATCGGAATGCTCTGCTCAGGACATCACGACACAATGGCTAAATTTGCACGCTCATTGCACTCGGCCTGAACCAGGTTGGTTTTTTCAATTTTATTCCCAACTTGCCAACACTAAGCCGCATGATCGCTACGGTGAGCGCTACGCTTTAACAGGCTTTCCGCGGGGATTGAGAAAGTCTCGTGCAATCCCTCGATCATGCGGAGTGTCAGGGGCCGTTTCCGAGCCAGAATCTCGTAGACCCGATTCTTGCGCCCAATGACCGGAACGAGATCTTCCACGGTCAGGCCCTGCTGCTCCATTCGGAACTTGATGGCCTCGACCGGATCGGGGAAATCCATCGGGTAGTGCTCCCGTTCGTAGGCTTCAACCAGCGTTACAAGCACATCCAGCCGATCCCCTTCGGGCGAGCCGGCCTCCGCGGCCATGAGGCCTTCGATTTCCTTCAGGGTTGCCTGGTAGTCAGCTTCTGTTTTGACGGGACGAATTTCCATAGGACACCTCAAATTGTCTGTGCATCAATTTGGTCGTACTGCTTGTGTGTTCCGATGAAGCGGATATAAACGACGCGGTACGCGTAATTGATCCAAACCACCACCCGATATTTGTTGCCAGCGATGTTGAAGACGGCACGGCCATTTCGCAGGATGCTGGCGCTTGAGAACTGGGCTTTCACCTCATTCGGAGTAGACCAGTCAGCCTTCAAGGTTTCCCGATACCAGGCCATTCCCGGCGCGATGGAATCCGCGTAAGACGGCGAGCTTTCCCAGAAATTTCTCAGCGTCGACAGAGCGATGATGCGCATGGCTGAATGGTAGTCCCATTTTGGGACTCGAACAACTGAAGCCCACCAGTTTCATCGCAGTTGTCCCTTGAACCCAAGCCAGCGAGCCCATGCGTTCAAACAAGCCGAAGAAGCTACCGCGGCACAACTCCAAGCCGCCGCGCCGAATCCTGCTGCGTCTGCTGTAACGATTCCGTCAGCCATTGCACGAATCGATCGGCTCTCGCATCGGTCCCGGCGGGCTCTCGTGCCAGCACGCGGTGCGATGCGCTGGACACCAGGTCGGCGTCCACGGCGGCCACGAGTTCTCCGGATTCGAGCAGTCGCTGGACGCTGACGATGCGTCCGAGCGCGATACCCTCTCCGTAGATGGCGGTCTGGTAGGCCAGTGACGCGAGGTTGAACCGGCGTTCGGCGATGACGTTCACACCGGGCACGGGGCCGCGAACGGCCATCCATTCCTGCCACTCGTTGGCGATGCTGCCGAACGGTTCGGGCCAGGCGGCGCTGTCGTGCAGCAGTTCGACATCCACCAGTGTGTCGCCGGCTTCATCCAGGCGACGCCGCAGCTCGGGTGAGCAGACGGGCAGCGTGTATTCCTGGACCCGGGCAAGTTCGTGCACGCCCTCGACGGCGGTATGGCCGTAGTCGATGAGCACATCGACGCCCTCGGCGTCCATCCAGGCGACGCTGGGGGTGGTCATTTCGGCTCGAACCTGGAGTTCGACATCCGGATATTCGCGGTAGAAGCCACGCAGGTTGGGCATCAGCCATTCGGTGGCGACCGAAGGCGAACAGCTCACGACCAGAGCACGGCGTTCCAGCCGCTGGATCTGGGTCAGGGCCGATTGCAGCGACGCGGAGACGTCGTCCATGGATCTGGCGAGCAAGCCCCCGGAGGCCGTGAGGCGCACGCCGGTGTGCTCGCGGGTGAACAGGTTCACGCCCAGCCGCTGTTCCAGCCGCAGAACCCGCTGGCTGACAGCGCCCTGGGTCACGTGCAGCTGCGCGGCGGCGGCGGTGATGCTGCCGAGGCGGGCAACGGCGCGAAAAATCCACAGGTCGGACATGAGCTGGGCGTCCACGCGCGTGGCGCGGCGGCGTTCCCCATCGGAGATATTCAAGGCTGCGGGTCGGGCTTCAATGGCATCCGGAAACGATACAACGCCTGGGCGTGCGGACGAATTCCGAGATAACACCGATGGCAGGCCGCGACGGCTGCTGCAGGGTCTCGCGGCATGACTGCATCCACATTTCGATTTCCTTCCGCCCTGCTGCTCTCGGCCACGCTGGCCGGCCTCGCGGCCTGTCACCGCACGCCGGAGCCAGCCTACGATCTGGTGATCCGCAACGCCCGGATCATCGATGGCAGCGGCCAGCCTGGCTTTGCCGGCGCGCTGGCGGTTAAGGGGGATCGCATCGCCGCGCTGGGTCCGACCGTCGACGGCGCGGGCCGGACCGAAGTCGACGCCCGCGGACTGGTGCTGGCACCTGGTTTCATCAACATGCTGAGCTGGTCCACCGAATCGCTGCTGGCGGACGGTCGCGGCATGAGCGAGCTGCGCCAGGGCGTGACCTTGCAGGTCATGGGCGAAGGCTGGTCCATGGGGCCGTTGACGCCGGAGATGGAAGCCGAGATGCGGCCGGATTTCGCCGCCGAACTGGGCGATGCCCCCCTGCCCTGGACGACGCTGGACGA
Source organism: uncultured Salinisphaerales bacterium (assembly GCA_937896565.1). Lineage (GTDB taxonomy): Bacteria > Pseudomonadota > Gammaproteobacteria > Nevskiales > OUC007 > Abyssibacter. The sequence goes on along the minus strand of CALBOV010000262.1, from coordinate 5,061 downwards.
GTACCTGAGCTTCGTCGCAAACCATGGTGTTACGCAGAACATCGCGTCCTTTGTTGGCGCGACCACGGTGCGGCTGCACACACTCGGCCGCGGCAACCTGCAGCCGAGCGATGAGCAGCTACGGGCGATGCGGCGGCTCGTGCGCGATGCGATGGAAGACGGCGCGCTGGGCGTGGCTTCGGCACTGATCTACGTGCCCTCGACCTTCGCGACCACGGAGGAACTGGTCGCGCTGGCCGAGACCGCCGGAGCCTGCGGCGGGATTTACGTCACCCACATGCGCAGCGAAACGGACCAGATTCTGGAGGCGGTGGACGAAACGCTGACCATTGCCCGTCGCAGTGGCACGCCCACGGAGATCTATCACCTCAAGATGGGCGGCCAGGCCAACTGGGACAAGCTGGACGAGGTGGTCGGGCGCATCGAGGCCGCCCGCGCCGACGGGCTGCGCATCACCACAGACATGTATCCCTACGTGGCCTCGGCAACCGGGCTGGATGCGGCGATGCCGCCCTGGGTGCAGGAAGGCGGTGTGGACGCCTGGATCGAACGGCTCGGGAACCCGGAGATCCGCGCCCGCGTGGCCGCCGAAATGCAGGCCGAAACCAACGACTGGGAGAACCTTTATCGCGTGGTCGGCGGCGCCGAGAACATGCTGCTGGCCGCCTTCGAAAACCCGGACCTGCAACCGCTGGTGGGCAAGACCCTGGCGGAGGTCGCCGAGGCGCGCGGCACCTCGCCGGAAGAGACCGCGATGGACCTGGTCATCGAGGATGGTTCGCGGGTCGGCGTAGCCTACTTCGCGATGTCCGAAGCCAACACCCGGGCTCAGCTCAAGTTGCCGTACATGAGCTTCGGGTCGGACAGCCCGGCCGTCGCGGCGGAGGGTGATTTTCTCAAGTACAACCCGCATCCGCGCGCCTACGGAACCTTCGCGCGTGTGCTGGGGCATTACGTGCGCGACGAGCAGGTGATGTCGCTGACCGAGGCCGTGCGAAAGATGACCTCGCAGCCGGCCGACCACCTCGGCCTGCTCGATCGTGGCCGGTTGCAGCCGGGCGCCCATGCGGATCTGGTGCTGTTCGACCCGGCCACCATCACGGACCACGCGACGTTCGCCGAGCCCCATCAGTACGCCACCGGCGTATCCGATGTCTGGGTCAACGGGACGCGGGTGCTCGCGGACGGCCAGCCCACCGAGGCCCGCCCCGGTCGGGTGGTGCGCGGTCGTGGCTGGAGCGATGCCCCGGCTGGCGGCTGCCGGACCAGTCCCGCCGAGTGGACCTGGCCGGGGCAGCCGGAACCCCAGGCCGGCTAAGCCATGCGCCACCGGGCCCAGCGCCCTGTTCGACATCAACGGAGTGATTGATGACAGTCTTTTCCGGCCGGATCGTGAAGGCCTATGTGATCCCCGCCGCGGTGTTCCAGTCGGTCAACATCGGTGGCGGTTACGCGACCGGCCGGGAGCTCGTGGAGTTCTTCACCCAGTACGGGCCCGTCGGCGGCGTCATCGCGCTGGTGCTGGCAACGGTGCTGCTGGGCATCATCCTCGCGGGCACCTACGAGTTCGCCCGCGTGTTCCAGGCCTACGACTACCGCAGCTTCTTCCGCCACCTGATCGGTCCGTTCTGGCGCGTGTTCGAAGTGCTGTACCTGACCACCGCCATGGTCGCCCTCGCCGTGGTCGCCTCGGCATCCGGCAAGATCACCGCGGACATCTTCAAGATTCCCGAGTCCGTCGGAATCGTCGGAATGGTCGTGTTGGTCGGCCTGCTCAGTTTTTTCGGTCGAACGCTGATCAAGCGCGTGCTGACGCTCTGGTCCGCGGTGCTCTACGCGGTGCTGGCCCTGTACGTGGTGCTCATGGCGCTGCAGCACGCGCCCGAGATCGCCAATACCCTCGCCTCCGGCGACATCCTGCCCGGATGGATGCTGGGCGGCGCGACCTACGCCTGGTTCAGCGCCGCGGCCATACCCAGCGTGCTGTTCGCGCTGCGGGACATCCAGACGCGGCACGAGGCGGTGGTCTCCGGATTTTGCAGCGCCCTGTTCTTCATCGCGCCCGCATTCCTGTTTCACCTGTCCTTTCTGGCGATCTACCCCGCCGTCATCTCCGCCGAACTGCCGGTCTACGAAACGATGGCGCTGCTGGCGATGCCGGCGCTGGTCTCGATCTACACCATCGTGCTGTTCGGCACGCTGGTGGAAACCAGCGCGGGGATCGCGCAGGCGGTCAATGAACGCATCGACGGCGCGCTGATCGAGTCCCGCGGCACGCCGGCCACGCGCAGGACCCACCTCGCCGTCGGGGCACTGGGGCTGACGCTGTGCATCCTGCTGTCACAGTTCGGCATCGTCGCCCTGGTCGCCAAGGGCTACGCCCTGCTCTCCTGGGGATTCCTGCTGGTCTACATCGCGCCGCTGTTCACGATCGGCATCGTCAAGATGCGCGGGCGCGCACCACGAACAGGCGACGCGGGCTGACGGGCTGACCTACGACGCAGCCGGCGTTCACCCGTTCATCACGGGCGATCGTGAGCGCCGGCTGGCATGGTTCGCACATGCTGGCTCTTTTTTCCCAATCAGTAGTGAATCCGTCGACATCCAGTAGTTACACGGATGTCCGCATCCGGAGATCGGCGTGGACTAGTAGGCACGGTGCAAACCCATCGCATCCGCAGCTCAAACACGGTGGACACGTAATCATGCTTTCGACTCAGCTCCCGCCCCTGAATGCCCGTCTGGCCGGCAGTGCCCTGCTGGCTCTCGCCGCACTCGTCATCCCGTTTCACGCCTCCGCGCAAACGGAAACACCGGACTCCGAATCTTCAACCGAAGAGACGGACACGCCCGAGGCCGAGGACGACTCGGTCGACCTCGGAACCATGATCATCAGCGGCGAGAAGATCCAGCGCACCGCGCAGGAATCCACGACCTCCGCGAGCATCCACAACGCGGAAGATCTGGAGCGGAACGGCGACGAATCGCTGGGTGATCTGCTGCGCCGCGTGGCCAACGCGAACTTCAACGAGGAAGGGCGGGTCAGCATCCGCGGCATTTCGCAGAACGGCGCCGCCAACGGGTCGGGCGCCCCGCTGATCAGCGTGCAGGTTGACGGCGTGACCCTGGACCGGAACTCCCAGCAGTCGTCGGTCAGCACCCTGTTCGACGTGGAGCAGGTGGAAATCCTCCGCGGCGCCCAGTCAACGAGCCAGGGCCGCAACGCACTGGGCGGCGCCATGATCGTCCGGACCAAGGAACCCACCTGGGTCTGGGGCTCGGTGGTCCGGGCCGGCCTTGGATCTCGCAACGCCTTCGAACTCGGTTACGCCGGCGGCGGGCCAATCCTCGATTCGCTGGCGTTTCGCGTCTCCGGCCTCGTCAACAAGGATGACGGGTTCATCACGGACATCAACACCAATGATGACGAGTACGCGAAATCACGCACCGAGGTCGGCCGCTTCAAGCTGGCCTGGGCGCCGCTGGGCATTCCGGGGCTGACCAGCCGCCTGGGGATCAGCAAGTCGAAATTTCAGGGAAAACGCGTCTACAACATGGAACCGGGCGAGGCAGCCAGCGACCCGGCGTTTTACCGGACCAGCTCGGCCAACGACCCGGCGTACAACGACGTGGACAGCCGCACGGCGTCCTGGGAAACGGTATATGACCTGGGCGACCTCCAGTTCACCGCGGTCACCGGCTGGATGAAGTCGGCGCAGGACTACCTGCTCGACTACGACGGTCTGGACTACGACGACGGCGCCCTGGACACCGCCTACCGCGGTGAGAACTGGACCCAGGAACTCCGGGTGAACCTGAGCTCCCCGGAGGTCTACAGCGGCGTGATCGGGGTTTACGGCGGCCGATTCGACACGTCCACCCTGATCGAGGCGGAGGGCGTTCCCTATGTGGAGAATCCGCCGATCTTCGCGGACTACGAGCAGGAGCTCGTTCAGGAAGCGGAAAACATCGCGATCTTCACGGAGTTCGATATCGAGCTGCCCTATTCGCTGACCGCCACCCTCGGCCTGCGCTACGACCGCGAGGAACTGGATTCACGCGACCGCTTCCTCACGACGGCGGCGACCTCCGGTGGCCTGGACGTGCTGCCGCTCGTCCTGGCAACGGGGCAGACGCCCGACACCGACGGCTTCCAGGGCGGCAAGACGACCTACGACGCCATCCTGCCCAAGGCTGGGCTGCGGGCCGCGCTGTCGGACCAGTGGTCGGTGTTCATGACCTACAACGAGGCGTATCGGGCCGGCGGCGTTGATGTCGACACGGAAAGCGGCAATGCCGTCGAATTCGATCCCGAGTACACCAGGAACTACGAGATCGGCGCGCGCGGCCAGTTGCGCGAGCTGGGCATCGATTTCTCCGCCAACATCTACTACATCGACTGGGAGGACCAGCAGGTTCCGGTTCTCGCCGGCAATTTCTTCATCACGCAGAACGCCGCCAACTCCCGGCTGTACGGGGCCGAGACCAGCGTCAGCTGGGAGGCCACCGATGCCTTCACCTTCGATCTCACCGCCGGCTACGCCGACACCAAGTTCCTGGAGTTCGAACAGAACGGCGAGGACTTCTCGGGCAACCAGTTCGTGTTCGCGCCTGAGTACACCGGTGCCGTCGGCGTGACCTGGACGCCGACGGAGAGCTTCACCGGCACGATGTCCTACTCGCATCAGAGCATGACGTTCACCCAGCCCGACAACCTGGATTCGGAACGCGGTGACGAACGCCAGTTGCTCGACGGCCGGCTGGCCTGGAAACGTGGCCACTGGCAGCTCTCGCTGGTCGGCAAGAACCTGCTGGACGAGGACTACGTGACCTACTCCTTCCAGTACCCGAACGGCGTGCCCGCCGACTCCGGCGCCCGTGGCTACGCGACCTACGGCCGCCCGCGGACGGTGTTCGGCTTCGTCGAGTGGTTCCTTTAGGGAAGCACTGAGTTATTCACGCCACCAAGACGGAGCCGGTTTTCGCGCAAGCCCAGGCGGAGTGAGCGCCGCTTGGTTATTCCAAGTCAGCGAACAACAACGCAGGATTGCGGGAAAACCG
>CALBOV010000261.1 GCA_937896565.1 uncultured Salinisphaerales bacterium | reverse complement strand
TGCTCCATGGGCAGGAAATGGGTCGTTCCGGAGAGGGCACTCACCTCAGCCATCGGTAGCACGGTGCGCAGGCGTTGCCGCGCCCGGTGCGAGCAGGTTGATGCGCGATCAGCAGCCAACACGATCACCGGGCACTGCAGCCGACGGATGCCGGGCCAGGGATTATGTTCGGTATGGGCAAAGGTGGTGCTCTCCCATTCGGGCGGGCAGGCCAGGCGAACACGGTCCCCACTCTGCACGAGGCCATGCTGGACGTAGGCTTCAAGCCAGGCTTCGGGCCAGGTCTTGAAGCCGCCGCGGCCACGGAAATTGTCAAGGGCTGCGGCATGCGAGTCGAACTCCCGGCGCCGGCGTGCGGCACCGGCTGCCAGCGCAAACCGGTCGGACCGGCGCAGCAGTTTGGCGAGCCACAACTGCCAGCCCTGCCAGCGATCCAGGATTACGGGTTCCGCCAGAATCAGGCCCCTCACCATCTCCGGCCGCCGGGCCGCGGCCATGATGCTGGTGGTGGCGCCGATGGAATGGCCGGCCAGCCAAACCGGCTCATCCAGGCTCTGTAGCCAGGCGGTGAGGTCCTGGTAGTAGGTTTCCCAGCCGCGGAATATCCCCATGTCCGCCGCCGCGGCACTGGCGCCGTGGCCGCGCATGTCCCAGGCCAGCACATTGCAATCGCGTGCCAACTCGTCAAGCAGCGGCTGGTACAGGCGGCCATGGAAACCCGTCGCATGCGCCCAGTGCAGTGTGGGACGACCTGGCGTATGCGGCCAGCGCCACAGGGCGATGTCCCGGCCGTCCGGGGCCGTGAATCCGTCTCGCGCGATCACGCAGGGCGTCTCAGTAGGATTTGGGCAGGCCGAGGACATGTTCGCCGATGTAGTTGAGCAGCATTTCGTTGTTAATGGGCGCGATCTCCATCAATCGCGCCGACGGCCACAGCGTGATGATGTCGTAGTCCCGGTCGAAACCGTAGCCGCCGTGGGTTTGCAGGGCCGCCTCGACGGCCTTGACTGCGGCGCGCGAGCCCAGCAGTTTGGCCATGTTGGCGTGGGCGCCGGCATTGCCGCCCGCATCGAAGGTGGCGGCGGCCTGAATCATCATCAGTCGTGCGGCCTCCAGCTCGGCCTTGGCCTCGGCCAGCCGGTGCTGCAGAGCTTGGTAGCTGCCGATGGGCACGCCGAAGGGTTTGCGCTCGTTGGCGTAGGCCACGGCCTTTTTCAGCGCGTAGTTACCCAGGCCCACGGACATGGCGGTGACCAGCAGGCGTTCCGAGTTCAGGGCCTCGAACATGCCGGCCAGGCCCTGGCCCGGCTGGCCGATCAGGCGGTCGGCATCCAACTGAACGTCATCGAAAAACACCAGGTACTGCCGCTCCGGCCAGCCGACGTCTATATTCAGTGGTTGCAGTTCCACCCCGGGCGCGTCGGTGTCCACCACGAACAGCGACATGCCCTCGGTGCGGCGCTCGACCTCGCCGGCCTTTTGCGTGCGAGCGACCACCAGCATGCGGTCGGCGTCTGCCGCGCCGGAGATAAACACCTTGCGGCCGGTCAGCCGGTAGCCGTCGCCATCCTGTGCCGCCAGAGAGGACATCGCGAAACTGTTGGTGCCGGCATCCGGCTCGGTAATGGCGAAGCACAGCTTTTCTGCGCCACTGATGGTCGGTTTGACGAAGCGCTCGATCTGCGAGGGCGTGCCCTGGCGGATGATCGGTACGCGCGCGAAGCCGGTCAGGAGCAGCATGGGCAGTACCAGTCCGGCCTCGGCCAGGGTTTCCATCAGCGCAACCAGTTCCACCTGGCCGCCGCCTGAACCGCCCAATTCCTCCGGTATGGTGATGCCGAGCAGCCCGTACTCGCCCAGAGCTTCCCAGGCCTCCTGCGGGAAGCGGTGGTTATCGATGCACTCGCGCATGTATGCCCGGCTAAAGCCCTCGCTCACGCCGCGGGTGGCCTCGCGGGTGTCACGCATGCGCTGGGCCACGCTGGCCTGGTCGAATTCAATTTCGGGTGCTGCACTCATTGTCGATCCTCCTCGTCTCACCCTTTCGGGGTGAACAGGTTGCGTTGACCGTCGCTGCGCACGTGGCCGGCGCGGTTGAGAAACTCGTCGTCGGTCATGGCATTGAGCAGGTCCGGGTCGGCAGGGGTGTTGGCGATGAATCGGCGGCCATCGTCCAGGCGGCCCAGGACAATGCCCTGGGCCGGCCGGTCGTCACGGTCGTGCATAACGGTATAGGTTTCGATGCGCCCGGCGCCTTCCGGCCGCGCCGCAACCTCTACACCAGGGCCGGCGTCGATTTCCGCCTGCATGGCCGCCGCGTCGACCCGCCGCCAGCCGCCGGCCGGTGGCCGCGACCCGTACAGCCCCAGCGAATGCTTGCTCATGTACCACCCCACGCCACTGACCAGTGCGAGAGCGTCGGGTTCGGCGCGGATACGGGCCATGGTTTCAGCGATGGCGTGGGTGCAATAGTTGCTGCCGGGCCCACCGTGGTACGCGAGACCGCCCGTGACGGTGAGCGGCCGGGGATCATCTTCGGCGATGCCCAGGGCGTTGCGCGCCATCTGCACCGCGCTGGGAAAGCAGCTATACAGATCGAGATAATCGATGTCATCTACGGCCAGCCCAGTAGCCTCGAACAGGCGCCGGCCGCAAGCGGCGATCGCCGGGGAGCGGGACAGCTCCTCCCGTTCGGAAACGAACCAGCGATCGCTGGCATCCGCCGCGGCCAACGGATACACCCAACGCCTGGGGTCGACCCCCAGAGCTCGAGCCTTGGCGGCCGACATCATCACCAGCGCGGCCGCCTGGTCCACCGCGATGATGGCGTTCATGCGCTTGGTGTAAGGCGCGCCAACCATGCGGTTTTCCGGCGTGCGCTCGGCGATATCAGCTGCGGACAAGGGCTCGCGGCGCCAGGCCTTTGGGTTGTTCATGGCGACGGCGTTGAAACCGGCATACAACTTCCCCAGCGCCTGCCGGTGCGCGACCGGGTCGCGCCCGTACTGGCCGCGCAAGGCCTGCTCGAACAGTGGGTAGATCTGCACGGGCAAATTCAGCCCGTGCCGTTCTTCGGCGGCGTTGGTCGGTTCACGGTCGTCGCCGAGCAGCCGGGGACCCTCGCCGGCTTTGGTGTCGATTACCCCGGACAGGCCCGCCCCCTTGTCGCGCATCTGCGTGGCCAGCGCTTCGCCACCCGCGATCAGCGCGCAATCGAGTTCGCCGGCGGCGATGCGGTCGGCATAGTAACCGACCAGCCATTGGCCCATATTGCCGCCGATGGGCGTGTAGAAGCGTTCGCCGGGGTCGATACCCAGCGTTTGGGCCAGACTGGCCGGCGCGTCGGGATAGGCCGGCGCCAGTATGTTGAGACAGGTCAACGACTGGATATGACGCAAGACGCCGTCGATGCCGCAGTCCGCCGCCGCGGCCCGGGCGGCCTCGGCGATCAGACCGATCGGTGTGCGCTGGTCATCGGGTTCGCGCGCGGTGATCTGGCTGGCGCCGACCAGCACCGGCGTGTTGCTATCAGACGTCATTGTTCTTCCCTGATTTTACCGCCGGGGGCGGTCTCGAACAGCAGTTGCACGCGCCCATGGGCGACGGGTGTGCTGGCCCTTTCCTGCCAGCAGCTGACATGGACCAGCGTCGTACGCCGACCCTGTCGGACGATCTCGGCGGCGGCGTAGGTGGACCGCGCCCGCGCGGAACGCAGGTAGTCCACGTTGCAATCGAGGATGCGGGGGCGG
>CALBOV010000260.1 GCA_937896565.1 uncultured Salinisphaerales bacterium | reverse complement strand
GCACTCGCCGGCGTTCACCGCCGGGCCCGCCCCGCCCGCTTCGGCACGGCCGACGAGGCGCCGCGGGGCGTCACCATCGGTACTGCGCAGGGCGTAGCCATCCATCGCGCTGTTGTCGAATCGCGGCAGATCCACCGCCGAGACGGCGTCGCCTCGCAACACGCGACCCAGCGCCCGATCGACGGGCAGCCGTTCGGTCGGCAGCGGCCGCAGCCGGCCGGCGTAGGCATCCTGTGCCTCGTCGAAGCGAATCAGGCGGTCCGCCAACGTCGCCACCCGTACCAGACCATCATCGCGATCGTGACCGCCACCAGGGCATGGCCGAGCACGACGCCCAGCGCGATGCCACCGACGATCACACCCTCCTCCGGACGGACGCGCAGGCCATGCCGGCCCAGTTCGGCACCCGCGACGATCAGCAGCAGGCCGAGCAGCGACAATGGGAAGGCCGCGGCCCAGGTTGCCAGCGCGCCGCCGAAGAGGATCACCGCACCCATCTTCGCCACACCCAGCGCGACGATCGACCAGCGCGTGCGCGCGCCGAAGCGATACTGCGCCGCCAGCCCGCCGCTGCCATGACAGATCGGCATGGCGCCGAACCACGGCCCAATCAGGTTCAGCGGCCCCATGATCAGACCGATGCCCCGCCCGGTGACCCGGCGACCGGCGTCCGGAAACAGGTCGCGCGCGAGCACGACCACCGCCACCACGGAATTCAGCAAGGTCATGGGCAATTGCGCGGCGACCAGCGGTGCCGCCTCGGCCCAGGTCGACAAATCCACGGTCGCCACCGCAGCGGGGGCCGTCACCGAACCCATCGCGAACACCGCCATCACGCCACCCAGCACGCAAACCAGCAGCGCCGCCGGCAGCCGCGTGAACAACCCGACGCCAACGATGATGGCCGCCACCGCCAGCCAGACCGGTCCGTCGCTCGCGGCGTTCTGCAGCACCCATTCGGACCCGCGCAGCGCCAGCATGGCGCCGACCCCGAGCTGCATCCCGCGCACCACGACCATGGGGATCCACTGCTGCAAGCGCGACAACGCCCCGCCCAGTGCCAGCAGCGTGACGAGCACGCCCATGACGATGCCCGCCAGCGGCACGGCGGCCGCCGCCGCGGGGGTGGCGATACCGGCGGCGGCAATCGCCTTCATCGGTTGCACGGCCATGGGCAGCGGATAGCGCACCGCGGTGATCAGATGGGCGACGCCGGCGAAGGCGACGGCCGCCGGAAAGGAGATCGCGCCGGCCGCGGCCAGCGCCAGGGTCAGCGGCAGAAACGCGCCAAGATCCCCCAGACCGCCGGAGACCTCGCGCAGCGCGGTGATCGTCCTCTGCCTATTCATACCCACCGGCATGCTGGAACGCATCCCGGCAATCGAACAGATGGATGAGCCCTGGCAATACGGCCTGCAGCGTCTCCGTCGCACCGCCGCGGCTGCCGGGCAGCGTCATGATCAGGGACCGCCCCCGCGGGCCGGCCAGGCCGGCGACACCACGAGACATCAGTGCATACGGCGTACGCCGCTGCCCGAAGGCGCGACCGGCCTCCATGATGCCGGGCATCGGCGTGGTGATCAGTGGCGCCAGTGTGTCGACCGTGATGTCGCGCGGACTGATGCCCGTGCCCCCGACGGTCATGATGCAGTCGATGCCATCGTCCAGCGCCTGCCGAACCCGCTCCAGCAGCGGCTCGGCATCATCGCTCATCACCGCGTACTCCAGCGGCTCGAAACCGCATTTTTCCAGCACGGCACGCACGGCCTGACCGGCGGTGTCCGGCTTTCTGCCCGCCGCCACCGTATCGGAGAGCACCAGCACCAGGGCGGACTTCGCCGACCGCAGCCGATTGGTGAACTGGCTCTTGCCACCGGTCTTGCGGATGAGCTTGACGGCGTCGATCACCAGATCATCCGGCTCGCAGTACATCTTGACCATGTCGTAAATGGTCAGGGCCGCCGCGCTGACGGCGGCCATGGCTTCCATCTCCACGCCGGTCGGGCCGATCACCGCCGCCTCCGCGGTGATCAGAACCGCCTCGTCGGTGACCTCGAACGCAACCTCGGCGGCGTGAATGGGCAACGGGTGACACAGCGGGATGAGGTCATCGGTGCGCTTGGCGGCCTGGATGCCGGCAACCCGGGCAATCTGCAGGCAATCGCCCTTCTCCACGGTGCCGCCGCGAATGCGTTCCAGCACCTCGACCGGCGCCAGCAAGCGTCCGCTGGCGCGCGCCGTGCGCAGGGTGTCCGGTTTGTTGCCTACGTTGATCATCGAAGATTCTCGTCCGGACGGTGCCTCAACCGCCCAGACCATGCATGGTGATGGGCCGTTCGACGGCTCCGGTCTGTGCGTAGCCATCGGGCTTGGCACGCGAGGCCGCGGCCAGGTGCGCGACCAACGCCTCGTCGTCCACGCCGCCGCGCAGCAGCTCGCGCAGCTCGGTGCCCCGCGAGGCGAACAGGCAGGTGTACAGCGCGCCGGTCGCGGTCAGTCGCATGCGGTCGCAGTCACCGCAGAACGGCCGCGTCACGGTCGGGATCACGCCAAAGCGCCCGCCATCCGGCAACGCGTAGTAACTGGCCGGGCCGTCCGCGCCCAGCGAAACCGGCGCGCCGAACTCGCCGGTGACGTGATCGATCAGCTCGGCCTCGGAAAACACGCGCTCACGACGCCACAACGCGCCGCCTTCCAGCGGCATGAATTCGATGAACCGCAGCACCAGGTCGCGATCCATCGCCCAGCGCAGCATCGGCAGGATCTGATCCTCGTTCTGACCGCGGACGATCACGGCATTGATCTTGACCGGGATACCCGCCTCGCAGGCCGCTTCGACGCCTCGCAGCACCGCCGGCAACCGGTGTCGCGTGCGGGTCATCGCGTCGAAGCGCGCCGGCTCCAGCGCGTCCAGACTCACGTTGATGTCGTCCAGGCCCGCCGCGACCAGACCGGGCAGACGCCGGTGCAGCAGCTGCGCGTTGGTGGTGATCGACAGGCGCAGCTTCGCGGTGAGCGGATCGCCACGCAGTCTCGCGATCAGCCCGTCGAGCTCGGGTGCCAGCAAGGGCTCGCCCCCGGTCAGCCGAATCGAACGCACACCCGCCCGCTCGACAAACAGGCGAATCAATCGCAGGCGCTCGTCGGCCGTGAGCAGCTGGTCCTTGGGCGCCCACTGGGGCTGCTCGGGCATGCAGTAGCCGCAGCGGAAGTTGCAACGATCGGTCAGCGACACACGCAGCTTGCGTGGACGCCTGCCATGACGATCCTCGAAGGCGCGACTCATGCGATGGACTGAGCGTCGGCGGCCGCCGAAACGCCTTTGTGAGGCAGGTTTCGCGATGTCGACCGATTGGCCGCTTCCGTTCCTCCGGCCAGGCTCCAGACGTTCTGCAGGCCGCGGTCACGCAACGCGCGCGCGGCCACACCGCTGCGTCGGCCCCTGGCGCAAACAAGCAGATACGCCTGGTTCGCATCCAGCGGAAAACCGGACAGCAATGCGTCCGGTGAAACCGGAATCGCATCAGGCAGCGGCTCCCGGACGCGCTCGGCGTCGGTTCTCAGATCCAGCCAGATCAACGACGGGTCCAGCGTGGTGCGCTCCACACCGCCACTGTCCGAATTGGCCGGTGACAGACAGGTGCAGCCCGGTCGCGAGGCCGGCTCGAAACTCGCGAAATGCCCGCCCGCCAGATCCAGTACGGTCCAGCGTCCGGTGAGCGGCGAATTCATCCGCATCAGTCGTCTCAGCGCCTCGCCCGCCATCGCCGCGCCAATCATCATCGGCGTGGGCCCAAGCACACCGGCCTGCCCGCAATCAGCCGACAGACCACTCAGACAATCCCAGCAAACGCCCTGGTCGACGGACAGTGGGCTGACGTAAAACCCACCGCTGAGTTGATGCACTCCGCCGACGATCACCGGCATGCTGGCTGCCTTGCACCAACGACTGACCCTGCATTTGGAGTCCGCGGAATCCGTGCACTCCAGCACCAGATCAACCTCGTCGATCAGGCGACGCCAGAGAGGTTCATCCAGCATCGACGCGTAGCCATCGACCCGTACGGAGCTGTTCCGCTCGACCAGCCGGCGTCTGGCTGCATCCACCTTGGGCGCGCCGGCGTCGGTCTCCACATAAAGACCCTGTCGGTGCAGGTTGCTCAACTCGACATGATCGCCATCCACCAGACTGACACGCCCGACACCCGCGCCAACCAGCGCGTCGGCGACCGGACAACCCAGAGCACCAACCCCGACGATCAACACGTGAGCCTCTGACAAGCGGGTCTGACCGGCAGATCCCACGCCCGGCACCGCGGTCTGCTGCCGGTAACGATGCTCTCCATGAGCATGCGAACAGCCGTCGCAACCGACCCAGCTGCTGGTGCCGTCTGCGTAGAACTCGTGCTTCCAGATCGGAACACGGTTCTTGATTTCATCGATCACATAGCGGCAGGCCGCGAACGCGGCATCACGGTGCGCCGCACCCACGCCAACCCACACCGCGGTCTCCCCGACCTCCAGATCGCCCACCCGATGAATGCAGGACACGGCATCGATATCGAATCGCGCAAGTGCCTCGTCGACGATGCGCTGCCCTTCGCTGATGGCGAGCAGCTCGTAGACATCGTAGTGCAACCGGCGAACGTCACGTCCCAGATGGTGGTTACGCACGCAACCGCGAAAGTCGACATAGCCGCCGCTGTGCGGATCGGCGATCGCCCGAGCATGATCCGCAATCGAGATGGGCTCGCGCGTAAGCCGGAACATGCGAATCTCAGCCGCCCGACATCGGAGGTATGAACGCCAGCCGATCACCAGCGTTGAGATGCGTGGTCCATTCCGCGAAGCGATCATTGATCGCAACCCGCAGCTGGGCAGGCGCCAGCTGCAATTGGCGCGACGCCGCGAGGCGGTCGAACACGGCGCTCGGCGTGTCACCCGGCTGGCAGTCCAGCCACTCCTCGGACCGACCGGCCTGATCGCGCAATGCGGCGAAGTAGAGAACGTGAATTCGACTCACGATGCAGCCCGAAAACCAACCGGTTCCGCTGTTGCCGCACAGCACTGATCGTCGTCCTGACGTCTCCTCACGCCAAGACCTATTGTGGCGTTCATAATCGTTATTGGATTCAGGCCTCTGCAGGAACGTACCCCAGCATACCCTTAATCTCCAAGTATTCATCAAAGCCGAATTCGCCCCATTCGCGACCATTGCCGCTGCGCTTGTACCCGCCGAAGGGGCAGTGGAAGTCGAATCCGCCGTTGATCGAAATCCAACCAGTGCGCATGCGTCTGGCGACGGCCCGGCATTGCTCCAGATCCGTGCCCAGCACGCCGCCGGCAAGACCGAAGGGCGAGTCGTTGGTGATCTCGATGGCATGGTCGAGATCGTCGTAGCCGATGATCACCTGGACCGGTCCGAAGATTTCCTCGCGGGCGATCACCATGTCGTTGCTGACACGGCCAAAGACGGTGGGTTTGACGAAGTAGCCCTTGTCTAGACCCTCCGGCCGGTCCGGCCCGCCAGCGACCAGTTCGGCGCCCTCTTCGATGCCCTTGCGGATGTAGGCCTGCACCGTGTTGTACTGGCTCTTGGAAACCACCGGCCCCATCGCGACGGCGCCGGTCGGATCACCCACGGTGACCTGCTCGGCCGCTTGCTTCGCGGCCGCCAATGCCTCGTCCATGCGCGCGTTCGGCACCAGCATGCGCGAGGTGGCGCTGCAGGTCTGGCCGGAGTTCATCATCATCCCGCCGATGGCGCCGGCAACGTTCGCGGCCAGGGCATCGTCATCCAGGATGATCGCGGCGCTCTTGCCGCCCAGCTCCTGACACACCCGCTTGACGGTGGCGGCCGCGTTTCTGGCCACCTCGATACCGGCGGCCTCGGACCCGGTGATCGACACCATGTCCACCTCGGGGTGGCTGGACATCGCCGCGCCGACCACCGAGCCCCGGCCCTGGATCAGGTTGAACACCCCGGCCGGAACGCCGGCGGCGTCAATGATCTCGGTGAGCACCTGCGCGGAAAAATGCGCCTCCTGCGACGGCTTGAGCACTACCGTGCAACCCGCAGCGATCGCCGGAAAGACCTTGACCGCAATCTGGTTCACCGGCCAGTTCCAGGGCGTGATCATGCTGCACACGCCGATCGGCTCCTTGCGGATCATGGTGTTGCCGCGCAGTTCCTCGAACTCGTAGGTCTTGAGCACCTCGATCGCGGTGCTCAGATGGCCATTGCCCAGCGCCACGTGAAACCCGCGCGCCAGTTCGGTGGGCGCGCCCATCTCCTCGGTGATCGCATCGCCCAGATCGTTGGAGCGCCGGTCGTACTCGGCGAGTACGCGCTCCAGCACCGCGATGCGCTCGTCGACGCTGGTCTGCGACCAGGTTTCGAACGCCTTGCGGGCCGCCTGCACGGCCCGATCGACATCGGCCTCGGTGCCCAGCGCGATCTTGCCGGACACGGCTTCGGTCGCCGGGTTGATCGTCTCGCCGACCGTCATCTCCAGCGGGTCCACCCACTGGCCGTCGATGTAGAACTTCAGATACTCGCGCATGA
The DNA here is from genome assembly GCA_937896565.1 of uncultured Salinisphaerales bacterium. GTDB lineage: Bacteria > Pseudomonadota > Gammaproteobacteria > Nevskiales > OUC007 > Abyssibacter. The sequence goes on along the minus strand of CALBOV010000260.1, from coordinate 2,815 downwards.
CGGGGTCATCCTCCGATGATGGTGTTCTCTTTGAGCTAGTAGGCAACGTCGCCGGCATCGGCGCCGTAGCCCGGCTTGAAGTCCGTGTACCAGGACTTGAATTCCTCGTAGTTCGGCGCGTCCATGGCATTGGCGACCGGATCGATCGGCACGTGGATCACCGTCGCCTTGCCGCTGGCCACGGCCGCCTCGACGGCCGGCGCGATGTCTTCCTCACGGTCGACGAACACGCCTTCGGCACCAAAGCCCCTGGCGATGGTGTCGAAGCGCACCGCCTTGCCCCAATGCGCCTCGGTCTCCGGCGAATCCGGCCCGACCTGCTTGCGCCAGCAGCCGACCTCCAGGCCCCAGGCATTGTCGACACCGACCACGGTGACGATGGGCAGGCCCTTGCGCACCGCGGTTTCCAGCTCGGCGATGTGGAACATGAACGAGGAGTCGCCGGTGACCAGCACCACCGGCCGGCCCGGCGCGGCCACCGCGGCGCCGACTGCGTAAGGCAGCCCGGTACCCAGATGGCCGGCGTTCTGGTTCCACACCAGATCGCGGGCGCGGAACTGCGAGTAGGTCCAGCCAAAGATCGTCACTGAACCGCCATCCAGCGCGAGCACGGCGTTGTCCGGGATGGCGCGCGTGGACTCGTAGATGAAACGCGCCGGATGCACCGGCGAGGTACCCGACGGCACCTGCTCGCGCAGCGTCGCCTTGAAGGTCTTCTGCGTCTCGATCCAGCCAGCCAGTTCCGCGGAGGGCTGTCGCGGCGTGTCCTTCAACGCGTCGGCGAGCTGCGGCACGATGTCACGCAGATCGCCCACCAGCGGGACGTCGATCGGGCGGTTGACGCCAAAGGCCAGCGGATCGCGCTCGATGTAGATCCACTTGCGGTTGGCGTTGTTGCCGGCCCAGTGCCGGCCGATGCCCATGTGCAGCGGCTCGCCCAGTTCGGTGCCAATGGCGATGCAGAGATCGGAAGCCTCCGCCGCCGCGACCCCGGCCGGCGAGAAACCGTAGGCGAAGGTGCGATCCTCCAGCCCCTCGACGACCATCGCGCAGCCGGAGGTCTGCAACACCGGGCAGGCCATGACATCGGCCAGCGCGCGGACCGACTGCTGGGCGCGGGACGTGAACATGCCCTGCCCGACCAGCAGCACCGGATTCGTCGCCGCGCGGATCAGCTCCACGGCCTTGTCGATCATCGGCGCGCTGGCGGCCTGATTCGCCAGCCGGTACTGCTCGGGTCGCAACACCGGCGTCCAGTCCGCGGTCTCGTGGATGACGCTCAGCGGCAGCTCGACGTAAACCGGTCCGGGCGTGCCTGTGGTCACCTGGCGAATCGCCTCGCGGATGATCTCGTCGGTCTGGTCGGCGTCCTCGATCACGCCGACGTATTTCATCATCGGCTTGAAATTGGAGATCTGGTCGACGACCTGGATGCGCCCGCGGCGCACGCGCTGGTAGGCCGAGCGTGACCGCTGGCCACCGAAGAAAATGGTTGGCGAGTTTTCCTTGGCGGCGGTGATCATGGCCGCGGCCAGATTGGAGATGCCGGGCCCCTGGGTGCCGAAGCAGACGCCGGGCTTGCCGGTCATTCGCGACCAGCCGTCGGCCATGTAGCCGCCGGCCTGCTCGTGATGCGGGGCGACCACGCTCCAGCCACGCCGTTCGGCGGTCATGGCCATGTGGATGAATCCCGGATCCGGTATCCCGAACAGGCTGTTGATGCCCTCGGCCTCCAGCAGGTCGAGAATGCGCTCATAAACGGGTACGGACATCCGGGTTCACCCTCCTCTCGTTCTGATCCTTGAACTCGCACCGGCCGGCGAACTCTGCGGTCGCTCGGCCCATCGTCGCGCCCGGCCGGAAACCGACCGGGCGGTCTCGGGGTTCAGTCGATTCGCCGCGGCGCCGCCATGCCCATGTAGTCAGCGAGGTTGCGATGGAAATTCGTCACCTTGCGCTCCTGGTAGGGGTTGGGCAGCGCGCCGCGGAAGCCGCGGGACTTCATCCCGCGCTGCACGGCGGCCATGTTGGAAAAGTCCTGCGCCAGGACCTTCTTCCAGTTGGCCTCGGTCGGCTCGGCGTATTCCCACTCGGTCTTCGGCTCCTCGCCTTCCGGGAAACGCTCCAGTGCGAAGGCCTCGTAGATGCACTTGTCGGGGTCATCGCCGTAGGGACGCGTGCGATAGCAAAGCGCGAAGGTCAGCCCCTGCAAGATGCTCATGTTCGGGAACACGTGCCAGGCCAGCCCGGCCTTGGCGACCTGCTCGGGTTTCGGCTCCGGCCAGATCACGCCGCGGGCCGCGTCGTCGCGCTTGGCGGATTCGAACCAGTGGTGGTGCACCTCATGACCCGGCGTGCCGTCCGGCAGCTCGTCCGGCAGCCGCTTGGCGGCGGCGACCAGCGTCTGGGTCGTGCTCGCGCCAATGGTGTCCCACAGCTCTTCCTGCAGCTGCTTGGTCATGGCGCGGGCGTCGGCGCCCTTGGCGGTGCGGCTCACCGTGGACGAGGACATGTCCTCCTCCGAATTCGTCTTCGGGTCGAAGCCGTCGTTGCCGTGCAATCCATGCGCGCGGCTCCAGGCGTAGAAGTCGCCGTACTTGGTGAGCTGCGGGTGTGTGCCCTCGACGTGATAGGGCTCCATGAACGCTTCGATCGCGGTCTTCCAGTTGCAGTCGAAGATCACCCACTTGCGCCACAGGTAGCGCATCTTTTCGAACTCGAAGGGATCGAGGAAGGTCGCGGCCGGCTCCAGGTAGTCACGCAGCGGGATGCAGTCGGGATCCATGTTGATCCAGATCCAGCCGCCCCAGGTGTC
>CALBOV010000259.1 GCA_937896565.1 uncultured Salinisphaerales bacterium | reverse complement strand
TCGTCAAGTTCGAGGGCAACTACCACGGTCACGCCGACTCGCTGCTGGTCAAGGCCGGCTCCGGCGCGCTCACCCTGGGTGTGCCGAGTTCTCCCGGCATTCCGGCCGACGTCGCCCGTCACACGCTGACCGCCACCTACAACGACCTGGAATCGGTCCGCGCGCTGTTCGCCGAACATGGCGACGACATCGCCGGGATCATCCTGGAGCCGATCGCCGGCAACATGAACTTCGTCAAGCCGGTCGACGGCTTCCTCGAGGGCCTGCGCACGCTTTGTGACGAACATGGCGCCGTGCTGATCTTCGACGAGGTCATGACCGGCTTTCGCGTCGCCCTGGGCGGCGCGCAGTCGGTCCACGGCATCACGCCCGACCTGACCACGCTGGGCAAGGTGATCGGCGGCGGACTGCCGGTCGGCGCGCTGGGCGGGCGCCGCGACCTGATGGAGCAGCTGGCGCCCACGGGACCGGTCTACCAGGCCGGCACGCTGTCCGGGAACCCGCTGGCGACCGCGGCCGGCCTGGCCACATTGCAGGCGTTGCAGGCGCCGGGTTTCTACGAGGCGCTGGAGGCCATGACCGCCCGCCTGGTGCAGGGCCTGGTCACCCACGCCAAGGGCGCTGGCGTGGCGCTGCAGGGCGACTGGCAGGGCGGCATGTTCGGCCTGTACATGACCGACGGCCCGGTGCGCGGCTACGCCGACATCACCGCCTGCGACACCGCCGCCTTCGGCCGCTTCTTCCACGCCATGCTGGATCACGGCGTCTACCTAGCGCCGTCGGCGTTCGAGGCCGGTTTCGTCTCGGCAAGCCATACCGCCGACGACATCGATCAGACCATCGAGGCCGCCCGCGAGGTCTGGATCGGATGAGTACCACCGAACAGGGCGGGTTCATCACCCGCCTGCGGGCCAAGCTCAACAAGGGCGACTCCTGGCTCACCTACGATCTGGCAAACCTGTTACCCGGCCAGGGCCTGGACGACGACGCGCTGGAGGAAATCGAGACCCGGCTGCTGACCGCCGACGTGGGTGTCGAGGCCACGATGACGATCGTCGACCATCTGCGCGCCGAGGCCAACGCAGGCCGTATCCGCAACGCGGACCAGTTGCGCAAGGCCATCACCGACGTGATGGGCGGGATTCTCGACCCGGTGTCCGAGCCACTGGACATCCCCGACTTCATTCGCCCCTACATCATCCTGATGGTCGGCGTGAACGGTGCCGGCAAGACCACCACGATCGGCAAGCTGGCACGCCGGTTTCAGCAGGAAGGCAAGTCGGTGCTGCTGGCGGCGGGCGACACCTTCCGCGCCGCCGCCGTCGAGCAGCTCAAGACCTGGGGCGAGCGCAACAACGTCCCGGTCATCGCGCAGGGCCAGAACGCGGACTCGGCCTCGGTCATCTACGACGCCGTGCAGGCCGCCAAGGGCCGCGGGATCGATGTCGTGATTGCCGACACCGCCGGCCGCCTGCACACGCAGGGCCATCTGATGGAGGAGCTGCGCAAGATCAAGCGCGTGGTGCAGAAACACGACGCCTACGCGCCGCACGAGGTGATGCTGGTGGTGGACGCAACCACAGGCAACAATGCACTCAATCAGGCGATCCAGTTTCACGAAGCCGTCGGTCTGACCGGCATCACCGTGACCAAGCTGGACGGCACCGCCCGAGGCGGTATCGTGTTCGCCATTGCCAAGCGACTGGGTCTGCCGATCCGCTTTGTCGGGGTTGGCGAATCGGCGGATGATCTGGGCCAGTTCGACGCCCGGGCATTCATCGCCGCGATGTTCGAACGCTAGCCCGACCGGGGTCGGGCAACACCGGCGTCGCGAATCCGCGCGCCATTGGGACACGGGGAATCTGAACCATGGGTGACATCGTCTACCTGCATCGCGTGGCCAAACGCTACCCGGGCGGCCATGACGCCCTGTCCGACGTCACCCTGACCCTGGAACAGGGCGAGATGGCGTTCCTGACCGGGCATTCCGGCGCCGGCAAATCCACCCTGCTGAAACTGATCGCGCTGATCGAACGCCCGACCCGCGGCCAGGTGGTCATCAACAACCAGAACATCAGCAAGGTGCGGCGCAGCCAGGTCGCAAGGTTCCGCCGCAACGTCGGCGTGATCTTCCAGAACTTCAATCTGCTGAACGACCGCACGGTGTTCGACAACGTGGCCCTGCCGCTGGTGATCCGTGGCGAGACCCGCGACACCATCGCCCGCCGCGTTCGCGCCGCGCTGGACACGGTCGGCCTGCTGGACAAGGAACGCCAGTACCCGATCGTGCTGTCCGGTGGCGAGCAGCAGCGGGTCGGGATCGCACGGGCGATCGTCGCCAAGCCACCGCTGATCCTGGCCGACGAGCCCACCGGCAACCTCGATCCGGAGCTGTCGGCCGAGATCATGGACCTGTTCCAGCGCTTCAACGAGGTCGGGGTCTCCCTGCTGATCGCGACCCACGACGTCGAGCTGATCCGCTCGCTGCCGTACCGGGAGATCCAGCTCAAGGGCGGCCATATCGCCGATCGTGCAGCCGCGGCACCCTACGAGACGCCGCAGTGATCGCCGAGTATTTCAAGCGACATGCGCAGACGCTGGTGTTCACGCTGGGCCGTCTCTATCAGCGCCCGGTGGCCACCGCGCTGACGACGCTGGTCATCGGCATCACGCTGGCGTTGCCGGCGGGGCTGCATCTCATGGTCAGCAACGTCAACTCGGTGGGGTACAGCTGGGAAGGTTCGCTGACCGCCTCGCTGTTCCTGGCCGACTCCGTCGACGACAAGGCCGGTCAGATGCTTGCCTCGGACATCCGCAGCCGGGAATCCGTACGCGGCACAAGCTACATCTCGCGTCAGCAGGCACTGGAAGAGTTCCGTGCACTGTCGGGCTTCGGCGAAGCACTGGACCTGCTCGACCACAATCCCTTGCCGGCGGTCGTTGTCGTCCGCTTCAAGACCAACCAGTCCCCGGACGCGATCAACGCCACCGTCCGCGGGCTCAGCGAGCTGCCCGGTGTGGTCGAGGCGAAGCTGGATCACCAGTGGCTGGACCGCCTGTTCGCGATCCTGGCCACGGTGCAGCGCGCGGCGATGATCATCGCCGCCCTGCTCGCAATCGCGGTCATCCTGACTGTCGGCAACACCATCCGGCTGGATATCGAGAACCGCAAGGACGAGATCGTCATCATGAAGCTGGTCGGCGCGTCCGACGCCTTCGTCCGCCGGCCGTTTCTCTACACCGGGTTCTGGTACGGCTTTCTCGGCGGCATCGCGGCGTTGATCCTCCTCGGCATCGCCGTCGCGCTGATGGCCGGCCCGGCCGGCCACCTGGCGGCGCTGTACCAGTCCAGCTTCGTCATTCGGGGCCTCGGGTTCTCCAGCAGCCTCGGCCTGCTGGGCATCGGCGTCGCGCTGGGCTGGTTCGGCGCCGCCTGGACCGTCGCGCGTCATCTCGGCGCCATTGTTCCGCGCTAGCAACCGCCCCTGCGCCACCCCTCGAAATCGAGGCCGAAAGCGGCCGATTTCATCCCCGCGGATACGGAACTTTTCGCGTGCTGACGCGTCTTATCCACAACGCAAGGGGGTCCACCGACTCACGGTGGACGTGGTAGTATGAGTGGCCGCAAGGAGGGTTCCCATGACGCAAGCTCTGGCGCTTTCACAACAGGCCAACCTGGTGCCGTTGACCGGCAGCCTGGATGCCTACATTCACTCCGTGAACAGCATTCCGGTTCTCGAACCGGAAGATGAACGGGCGATCGCGCGTGCCTATACCGAACAGGGCGATCTCTCCGCTGCGCAGCATCTGGTGATGTCCAACCTGCGCTTCGTCGTGCACATCGCACGCGGCTACATGGGCTACGGCCTGCCGATGGCCGACCTGATCCAGGAAGGCAACATCGGCCTGATGAAGGCCGTCAAGCGCTTCGATCCGGATGTCGGCGTCCGCCTCATCTCCTTCGCCGTGCACTGGATCAAGGCCGAGATTCACGAGTTCATCCTGCGCAACTGGCGCATCGTCAAGGTCGCCACGACCAAGGCCCAGCGCAAGCTGTTCTTCAACCTGCGCAGCGCGAAGAAACGCCTGGGCTGGATGAATCAGGAAGAGGTCGAAGCCGTCGCCAGCGATCTCGGCGTGAAACCCGAAACCGTGCTGCAGATGGAGCGCCGGTTGTCCGGGCAGGACGTCTCCTTCGCCGCCTCCGGCAGCGACGACGAGGACAGCCCGGTCTACGCACCGGAGCAGTACCTGGCGTCGGAGGATTCCGACCCGGCCTCCGCGCTGGAAGATGCCGACTGGGATGCGCGTCAGCGCCGCCAGCTCAGCACCGCACTGGAGACCCTGGACGACCGCAGCCGCGACATTCTCAACCAGCGCTGGCTGTCCGAGGACAGCAAGACAGGGCTGAAGGAACTGGCCGAGGTCTACGGAATCTCCGCCGAGCGGGTCCGCCAGATCGAGGCTGCGGCGATCAAGAAGCTGCGCAAGGCCATCGCGGCCTGAACACGGGCCCAAACGAATAAACCCGGCGACATGCCGGGTTTTTTATTGCCTGCAGAAAAACCTTGCGCGAGTCGTTAAATTTAGGTAAAAAGTTCCCACTGACGAGAAGGCTCTATCTGGTCTTCTCGTGGCGCTAGCCCGCTCAGGACGAGTGCCACGGCAATGAATTCATAATAATAACTGGGGATAGTCTTGATTGGCCTCCATTCGTGGAGGCCAATTTGTTTCCGGCGCCATCCGCCGCGACCCCATCGCTCACCCCGCCGCCCGCTAAAGCGGAACGTAGTGATCGACCAGCAGCGCCGTGAACAATCCCATCAGGTAGAGAATCGAGTAGCCGAAGGTCTGCATGGGCAGCGGCGCGGCGGTGGTCAGGTACAGACGCACCGCGTACCAGAGAAAGCCGGCGTTCAGACCCAGCACCGCCACCAGATAGACCACACCGCTCATGCCTGTCAGATACGGCAGCAGGGTCACCAGCGCCAGCAACACCGTGTAACAGAGGATCTGCAGCCGGGTGAACCGATCGCCATGCGTCACCGGCAGCATCGGAATGCCCGCCCGCGCGTAGTCCTCGCGACGGTCGATGGCCAGCGCCCAGAAATGCGGCGGTGTCCAGACGAAGATGATCAGGAACAGCAACAGCGCGTGCGCGTGAATCTCGCCGGTGATCGCCACCCAGCCCAATACCGGCGGCGCTGCTCCCGACGCACCGCCGATGACGATGTTCTGCGGCGTCGCCCGCTTGAGATAAAGCGTGTAGACCAGCGCATACCCGACCAGCGACGCCAGCGTGAGCCACGCGGTCAGGGCGTTGACGCGCCAGATCAGCAGGCCGGCGCCCAGCACGCCCAGCAGGGCCGCGAAGGCGTAGGCCTCGCCGACACCGACATGCCCCTGGACGATCGGCCGTCGGCTGGTACGACTCATGCGCGCGTCGATCTGCCGGTCGACGACCTGATTGATCACGGCGGCGCTGGCCGCGCAAAGCGCGATACCGATGGTCCCGAGCAGAAACGGCTCCAGCGGCGGCAGGCCCGGGGTCGCCAGGAACATGCCGACGATCGCGGTGAACACGATCAGCATGACCACACGCGGCTTGGTCAGCTCGTAGTAGTCGTTGAGTCGTTCGTTGAGACCCGCTTGCGTGGCGGTGGTGGACATGGTCACTGGCGAATCCGCCGGCTGTTGAACACAGCCCAGTTGATGGCGACGATCACCAATAGTAGCAAGGCCGCCCCGGCGTTATGCGCCGTAGCCACCGGCAGCGGCAGATGCAGCACCACGGTCAGGATGCCCAGAGTGATCTGCAGCAGCAGCGCGAGCAGCAGAATCACGCCCAGACGACGCCACCGGTTCGAAGCACCGGATTCGCGCAACAGGCGCACGACCAGCGCACCGACGATGATCGCCGTCAGCAATGCGCCGACGCGATGGGTCATGTGAATCGCGGTGCGGCCGGGTCCGTCGAGCACGCCGAACTCGTAGTTGATCCCCAACCCGTGCCAGAACGTGAATCCCTGAACAAAGTCGGTCTCCGGCCACAGCTTGCCGTGGCAGGTCGGAAAGTCGGCGCAGGCCAGGGCCGCGTAGTTCGTGCTGGTCCAGGCGCCCAGGAAGATCTGCACGCAGACCATGACCAGCGCCGCGACGGCGAAATGCGGCATGTGATTCGACGTCGGCACCGGCCACCCGGCCATCCAGTCGCGCTCGCGCAGGGTGACCAGCGCCAGCAATGCCAGCAGCGTCATGCCGCCGATGAGATGGCTGGTCACGATCAGGGGTTTCAGCAGCAGCGTCACCGTCCACATGCCAAGCGCCGCCTGAAACACGACCAGTCCCAGCAATACATGTGGCAGCTTGCGCCCGCGTCGCTGGAGCATCGATGCCACCGACATGCCGAGAATCAGCAGGCCCAGCGCACCGGCCGCGTAGCGGTGGATCATTTCCTTCCAGGCCTTGTGCGCCTCGACCGGGCGCTCGGGATAAGCCGCGTTGGCGACCGTGACCTCGTCGACGGTCTCCGGCACGCCGACATGACCGTAGCACCCGGGCCAGTCCGGACAGCCCAGACCGGCATCGGACAGCCGCACGAAGGCGCCGAGAACGACGACACAGAAGCACAGCCCGAATGCGAGAACAGACAGGTTACGGAACATGAAGTTAAGAAGCCGGAGGCGGCCAAGAATTGCGCGGCCGCGTATTGTAACTCGGACGGCTCCGGCTTTTGCGGTGAATGACCCCGTCGGGTGGAATTCCCGCACCGGACGCCGCGGGTGGACGCCAGCCCCCGATGCCTCGCACGACAGGAAACACCGCTAGACTACGCCGCCCTTCCCAGTCCCACCCATCATGATCGGAATCGGCGAATTCTTCGCGCTGGCCAGTGCCTTCGCCTGGGGCGTCGCCGTGATCCTGTTTCGTCTGTCGGGACAGCAGCTCGGCCCGTTCGCGCTGAACCTGTTCAAGAACGTGCTGATGCTGGTGCTGCTGACCCCGACCATCCTGGTCGCTCACGGCACGGCGTGGCCGGCGATCTCGGCCGGCAACTGGGCTGTGCTGCTGCTGTCCGGATTCATCGGCATCGGCATCGCGGACACCCTCTTCTTCCGCGCGCTGAATAGCCTGGGACCGTCACGCACCGCGATCGGCAGCATGCTGCTGTCCCCGTTCGTGATCCTGCTGTCCTTCGCGTTTCTCGGCGAGCGCCTGGGCGCTCTGCAATGGTTCGGCGTCGTGCTGACGCTGATCGGCGTAACCGTGGTGAACTGGCGGCGCACTCACCCGCTGGCGCCCAAGGCCGACCGCAGCGGCGTACTCGCGCTGGGGGCGGCCATGGCGCTGATGGCCAGCGGCATTGTCATGGCCAAGCCGGCACTAGAGACGGAGCCATTCATCTGGGCCGTGCAGATTCGCGTGATCGGCGGCGTCGGCGGCATGCTGATCATGATGTGGGTGCAACGGCGCCAGGCACGGGTACTGGCCGAGTTCGCCCGTGCCACCGCATGGAAACGCACCATCGCCGCGTCCTTTGTCGGCACCTATGTGGCGATGCTGATGTGGCTGGCAGGCTACAAGTACGCCGACGCCTCGATTGCCGCGGTGCTGAACGAAACCTCAGCGGTGTTCGTGCTGATCCTGGCCGCCGCATTCCTCAAGGAACGCATGGTGGCACGCCAGTGGCTGGGTAGCCTGCTGGCGGCGATCGGCGTGCTGGTCGTCGTGGCGGGTTAGCCGATCTTCGACAACCGCAGCAGCTTTTTGAAGTCGGTGTGGATGTCGCGCAGGTCGGTGTCCGGCGAATACCACAGCACCCAGTTGCCGATTGGATCGATCACGTAGAACGTCCCCTGCGGATGCGCCGGGTCGCGGAGAAAGTCCCGCAGCGGATCGTCCGGCGCGACGACACGCAGCTTGAGATTCGGATCGGCTTCCTGCGCGATGTCGGCGAGCGCGCGCGCCTCGGCCTCGTTGGCGACGATGGCAATGCGCTGCACGCGGACGCGACGCCGATCCAGCGCCAGCCACATCTGGCGCGATCGGTACAAATCATTCTGGCAGGCCTCATCGCAGGGATCGGGCACGAACTGCAAGAGCGTCCACAGCTCGTCGCTCAGGTCGGCGGCGATGTCACCGTTCGGCGTGTACCAGCGGGTCGCCGCCGGCAGCGGACGCACCGGATCGAGCAGGTTCCCATGATGGGTCTGCCCGCTGGGGCGGATCGATGTGCCGAAGTAGAGCCAGGTGGCGACCAGCAACGGTCCGAAGAACAGGATGATCAGCAGATAGAACTGCCAGCGGCCTGATGATTTAGCGCTCACGGCGTCTCCAAACAATCCAGGTCAGGACCCAAAGGGCCAGTGTCAGCGCGGCCCATTGGCCGGCATAGGCGAAATGACGTTCCGGCGGCAACCCCGGTGTTTCCACGCTGCGGGCAAACCCGTGATCCGACTCCGGCAGCAGCTGGAACAGGCCTGGTGACAGTTCCCGGTCCAACACGCATTCCAGCGTCTGCGCATCCGGATAGTGCAACCGCGCAGGCCACTGCCGGACGGGACAGGGATTGCCCTGCGTCGCGATACCGGCCTGCGGCAACGCACGCAGGTGCCCGACGACCTCGACCACCCCCCCGGGTGTCTGCCAGACCGGCAACTCGTCGCGGGACGACGAACCGGCGATCCAGCCCCGGTCGACCAGCACGGCGGCGGCGCCCGACTCCAGCAACGTCCAGACGTGGTAGCCGAACTGACCATCACGCGTCTGGTTGTCCAGCAGGATCTGGTGGTCGGCATCGAAACGCCCGGACAGGCGCACCGGCACCAGGCTGCCGACGGTGGACAATTCCTCGATGGTCAGCGCACGCGGCGGGCGCTCGCCCATGGATCTGACCCGCTCCAGCTCCGCCCCGCGATCGACACCCCGACCGTACTGCCAGACCGCCGCCGAGCCCATGACCCCGGTTAGCAGAATGACCAGAACAGCGATGAAGATCCGACCGGGTTTCATGTCAAACTCGGGCCATGACCTGGATTCTCGCGCTGTTCCTGCTGGCCATCGTGACCTCGCTCGCGGTGGGGTTCTACTTTCTGCTGCGTGAGGGCGGCACGGCGTCCCGCAACCTGTTCAAGGCGCTCAGCTGGCGCGTCGGGCTGCAAATCGCGCTGATCCTGTTCCTCGTGCTGGCCTACTTCATGGGCTGGATCAGGCCGCATGGCGGTCCACTGGACCCGCCGCCACCGTCAGAGACGACAACGCCGGCATCATAGCCGGCGCTGTCTCGGGCCGAAGCCCTCGTCCGCGTCGCGTCAGGCGACGTAGACGAAGATGAACAGGCCGATCCAGACCACGTCCACGAAATGCCAGTACCAGCCGACGGCCTCGAAGCCGAAGTGCTGATCCTTGGTGAAGTGACCGAGTGCGATGCGGATGGTCATCACCGTCAGCATGATCACGCCCAGGGTCACGTGCATGCCGTGGAATCCGGTGAGCATGAAGAACGTGGAACCGTAGACGCCTGAACCCAGCGTCAGGTTCAGATGGCCGTAGGCCTCCGCGTATTCGTGCATCTGGTAATACATGAAGACCGCGCCCAGGGCGATGGTCGCCACCATGGCCGCGATGCACTTGGCCCGCTTCTCTTCCTTGAGCGCGTGATGGGCGATCTCGAAGGTGACGCCGGATGCCACGAGCAGGCAGGTGTTCAGGAACGGAATGCCCCAGGCGGAAATCGTGGAGAACTCGCCACCGAGATCACTCGGCCCGTTGGTCGGCCAACCGCCCTCGAAACCCTTCCACAGGTATTCGTTGGTCAGCACGTTTTCACCGCCCAGCCACGGCACGGAGATCATCCGCGCGTAGTACAGCGCGCCGAAGAACGCGGCGAAGAACATGACCTCGCTGAAGATGAACCAGCTCATGCCCCAGCGGTAGGTCGCGTCGACCTGCTTGTTGTAAAGGCCGGACTCGGACTCGTGGATGATGTCGCGGAACCAGATCACGACCATCGAGATCAGCAGCAACGAGCCGACGATGACGGGAATGGTCACGAACGAGGACCCGTTGAGATAACCCATCACGCCATAAAGCAGGGCGGCGATTCCCGCGGTCATCGCGAACGGCCACCAGCTCGGTGCCGGAACGTAATAGTGATCTGCAGAGGAGGTAGCTGCTGACATCTGAACCCCTAGTTCGCTTGCGCGACGTTCTCGATTTCAAAAAACGTATAGGACAAGGTCACGGTATCGACCGAGTCCGGCAGTTCCGGATCGATCATGAACCGAACCGGCATCAACTTCTCTTCGCCCGCTTCCATCGGTTGCTGGCTGAAGCAGAAACATTCCGTCTTGCGCAGGTGCTTCGCCGCCTGCCAGGGCGCCACGCTGGGACGCGCCTGTCCCACCATGTCGCGGCCCTCGTGGTTCGCCGCGGTGAAATTCACCGTATACAGCTTGCCCGGGTGGACCTCGATCGAATCCCTCTCCGATGCGAAATCCCAGTCCAGACCGGCATGCACGCTGGTCAGGAACTCGACCCGCACCGTCCGATCTTCCACCGGCGCCTCATCCACGCTGGCGACCAGGGTCAGCCCCTTGTTCTGACCATTGAAGCCGGTGATCTCGCACACGACCTCGTACAGCGGCACCAGCGCGAAGCCGAACGCGAACATCACCGCCGTGACGCCGAACAGCTTGGCCGCCAGCCACCACGACCCGACCTTGTCCTGCTCGTCGTCCATCAACGACTCATCACGACGAAGAACGCGACATAGAAGCCCACCGCGACACCGGCCAGGATCAGGGCGGTGATCACGTTCTTGCGCGTCGGGCGATTGCTCACGACCCCTCGGCTCAAGCCTTCGCGGGCTCGTCGTGCACCGCGGTGATCTCGGCATCGGCAATCATCGGCGGTTCTTCGAAGGTGTGGTACGGCGCCGGCGACGGCACGGTCCATTCCAGACCATGCGCGCCTTCCCAGACGCGGGAGGTCGCCGCCTCACCCTTCTTCAGGCAGGACTGCACCACGACCCACAGGAAGATCAGCTGCGCGAAGCCGAAGCCGAAGGCGCCGATCGACGACCACATATTGAAGTCGGCGAACTGCACGGCGTAGTCGGGAATGCGACGCGGCATGCCGGCCAGCCCGGAGAAGTGCATCGGGAAGAACGTGACATTGACGAAGATCGCGGTCAGCCAGAAATGCAGCTTGCCCAGCTTTTCGTTGTACATCACACCGGTCCATTTCGGCAGCCAGTAGTACACGCCGCCCATGATGGCGAACACCGCGCCCGGTACCAGCACGTAGTGGAAATGCGCCACAACGAAGTAGGTGTCGTGATACTGGAAGTCGACCGGCGCGATGGCCAGCATCAGGCCGGAGAACCCGCCGATGGTGAACAGGAACACGAAGGCCACGGCGAACAGCATCGGCGTCTCGAAGGTCATCGAGCCACGCCACATCGTCGCCACCCAGTTGAACACCTTCACGCCCGTCGGCACCGCGATCAGCATGGTCGAGAACATGAAGAACAGTTCGGCCGCCACCGGCATGCCGGCGGTGAACATGTGGTGGGCCCACACGATGAACGACAGGAACGCGATGGACGCGGTCGCGTAGACCATCGAGTCGTAGCCGAACAGCGTCTTGCGAGCAAAGGTCGGGATGATCGTCGACACGATGCCGAAGGCCGGCAGAATCAGGATGTAGACCTCGGGGTGACCGAAGAACCAGAAGATGTGCTGGAACATCACCGGGTCACCGCCACCGGAGGCCGAGAAGAAGCTGGTGCCGAAGTACTTGTCGGTCAGCAGCATCGTCACCGCACCCGCCAGCACCGGCATGGTCGCGATCAGCAGATAGGCCGTGATCAGCCAGGTCCATACGAACAGCGGCATCTTGAGCAGGGTCATGCCCGGCGCGCGCATGTTCAGAATGGTCACGACGACATTGATCGCGCCGGTGATCGAGCTGATACCCATCAGATGGACCGAGAAGATCAGCATCGGGAAGGCGTTGGAGGTCTGCAGCGACAGCGGCGGATACATGGTCCAGCCGGCCGCCGGCGCGCCACCCGGCACGAACAGCGTCGACAACAGGATCGTGAACGCGAACGGCAGGATCCAGAAGCCCCAGTTGTTGACACGCGGCAGCGCCAGATCGGAGCAGCCGATCATCATGGGGATCATCCAGTTCGCCAGACCGACGAAGGCCGGCATCACCGCACCGAAGATCATGACCAGCGCGTGCATCGCCGTCATCTGGTTGAAGAACTCGGGCTGGACGAACTGCATGCCCGGCTCGAACAGCTCGGCGCGGATGACCAGCGCCATCGCACCGCCGACGAAGAACATGATGAACGCGAACCACAGGTACAGCGTGCCCAGGTCCTTGTGGTTGGTGGTGGAAATCCACCGCATGACCCACTTGCCGAAGCCGTCCTTCAGCGTGACCGGACCGTGATGGTCGTCGTGATGATCCACTGCTGAGCTCATGTCTTGGTACTCCTAGCGCTGCGCGGCGACGTCGGCGGGCTGAACGACACCGGAGTCGTTCCCCCAGGAATTGCGGGTGTAGGTGATGACGGCGGCGATATCGGTGTCGGACAGATGTCCGAACGGAGGCATCGCATTCTTGCCGTTGATCACCTGCTGGATCTGAGCGGCCGGTTCGCCGCCGACAACGGCGCTGCCGACCAGCGACGGGAACGCCGGCGGCATGCCCTGACCCGTGTCCTTGTGGCAGACGGAGCAGTTGGTCTTGTAGGCCTTCTCGCCGGCCGCCATCAGCTCATCCTTGCCCATCTCGGCGGGTGCGCTGTCCGCCGCGTCGGCCTGTTCGGCTTCGGGCT
This sequence comes from uncultured Salinisphaerales bacterium, assembly GCA_937896565.1. GTDB lineage: Bacteria > Pseudomonadota > Gammaproteobacteria > Nevskiales > OUC007 > Abyssibacter. Next base: position 1,853 of record CALBOV010000259.1, on the reverse strand, counting down.
CGGCGTCAGACGCCATCGCCACCTGCTGTTCGGCCGCATCCGTGGCTTCGGCTTCCATGTCCGCCGGGACATCGGTGGTCGCACCACCGGTCTGCGACGCGACCCACTGGTCGTACTCGTCCTGCGGCAGGGCCTCGACGACGATCGGCATGAAGCCGTGGTCACGGCCGCAAAGCTCGGCGCACTGGCCGCGGTAGATACCCGGCTCGTCGATCTTGGTCCAGATCTCGCGCACGAAGCCCGGCACGGCGTCCTTCTTGACCGCCAGGTCCGGCACGTACCAGGCGTGCAGCACGTCATGCGCGGTCAGCAGGAAGCGAATCTTCTTGCCCACCGGCAGCACGACGCGGTTGTCGACTTCCAGCAGGTAGTTGTCGATGGCGGCGACGTCGGCACCGGAACCGGTCTGCCGGGCGCGGTCCGCCTCGGCGTCCAGCCGCGAGTAGAAGTGAACGCCGGAATCCAGGTACTCGTACTCCCACATCCACTGGTAGCCGGTGATCTTCACCGTCATGTCGGCGTCGGAGGCATCCTCCATCTTGATCAGGGTACCGGCCGCGGGAATCGCCATCCCGATCAGGATCACGAACGGGATCACCGTCCAGATCACCTCGACAGTCATGCTCTCGTGGAAGTTGGCCGGCTTGGCGCCCTTGCTCTTCCGGTGCATGAACACGGAGTAGAACATCACGCCGAACACGCCGATGCCGATCACGACGCAGAGTCCGAAAATCAGCATGTGCAGCCCGTAGACTTCGCGGCTGATCTCGGTCACGCCCTCCGTGAGATTCCATTGCAAGGCCAGAGCTGACCCGGGCAACAAACCCAGAAGGCTCGCGCTAACTGCTCGTTTCATTCGCTTCTCCACGTAGCGACCGGTGCCGCCAGTACGTCTTGCAAGCGCTGACGCAACCGTTCCCGTTCGGCATCGGTCAGACAACGCCCCAGTTCCACAAATTGGCCGCTGGAGCCGAGCAGCAAACGGGATTGTCCCGTTCTGCCACCTGCGGGTTCCAGCCGAACGCGCGCCCAGGCACGCGTGTAGTCCTTGATGTCCCGTTCAGAGACCCCGACTCGTCCGAATTCGATCGTTACGCGATCCTCGGTGACCGTGACGACCTCCCGGTAGTCATTGCCCCGCATGCTGACGTAGAGCCCCGCGCCCAGCGCCAGCAATTCAAGCCCGGCAAACGGCAGGATCACCCAGAAACCCATCCACGCGAACGCGATTCCGATGCCCAGGGACACCGTGCTGATCATGCCCATGAACACCAGGGCCTGATGCCAGCTCAGGGATCCGTTCGGACGAATGACGAACCGCGTTTCAGATGGATTCGGGGAGGGTTCCATGGCGCGGTTGCGGGCAGGTGCGCTCCTTCGAATCGGCAACGGATTGTATGCGATTGGACGAATCCTGCGCAAAGCGGAACAGCGCCCGATCCAGGCGATCCGTGGCGAGCTGGCGCTGCCCGCAGCCGAGAATTCCGAGACAGGGCGCGGGCATCCGCTGTTGCAGCGCAGCGAGATTGTCGTCCAGCCGGCGCTGCACGGGTGGCATCACATTGGCGATCCAGCCCAGCAGCGGCGCGCGTGACTGGATGGATTCCGCGCTCAGCAGCGCATGGTTCAGGCAACCCAGCCGCATGCCGACGACCAGCACCACCGGCCAACCGAACCGCGCCACCCAGTCGGGCATCTCCTCGTCGGCGCTGAGCGGCAGTCGCCAACCACCGGCGCCCTCGATCAGCACCCTGTCGGCGCTGGCGGACAGGCGCCGATGCGCCGCCGCGACCGGTTCCCGCTCCAATCGAACGCCCACATCACGCGCGGCGAACTCGGGCGCCACCGGCGCG
>CALBOV010000258.1 GCA_937896565.1 uncultured Salinisphaerales bacterium | reverse complement strand
TACATCCCCTTGACCGTAGGCGGCGGCGTGCGGACCAATGCGGACGTACGCGCGCTGCTCAACGCGGGTGCGGACAAGGTGTCGATCAACACCGCGGCGGTGGATCGCCCCGAGTTCGTGTCAGAGGCCGCCGAGCGTTACGGCTCGCAGTGCATCGTCGGTGCGATCGACGCGCGGCGCCCGAAGAAGAAGCGAAAGCAGGATGACGCGCCGACCGGCTGGCACGTCTATACCCACGGCGGCCGCAAGTCGACCGGCATGGACGCGGTGGAATGGGCGCAGCGCCTGGTCGAGCTGGGCGCCGGCGAGATCCTGCTGACCAGCATGGACCGCGACGGCACCAAGGAAGGCTTCGATGTCGACCTGACCCGCGCCGTGGCGGATGCCGTGCCGGTGCCGGTGATCGCATCGGGTGGGGTCGGCGCGCTGGACGACTTGTATGATGGCCTTGTCGCGGGCCATGCCGATGCCGTTCTCGCCGCCAGCATCTTTCACTTCGGTCAGTACACCGTCGGCGAGGCCAAGGATTTTCTTGCCGAGCGCGGGGTGCGGGTCCGACGCTAGCCGCCGCCAACGCGCGCTGGCGTCACGATTCTGCAACCTGCAGGCTGTGCAATATGAACGCTTCCGACATTCTCACGCAGCTCACCCAGACTTTGGTGGAGCGACGTGATGCCTCCCCGGATGAATCCTATGTCGCCCGCCTGCACGCGGGTGGAGCGGCGGCGATCGGCAAGAAGGTGGGCGAGGAAGCGGCGGAAGTGATCATCGCGGGTCTGGACGACCAGCCCGAGGCACTGGTCCATGAAGTGGCCGACCTCTGGTTTCACACGATGGTCCTGTTGAATCACCATGGACTGGACGCGACCGCGGTGCTCGCAGAATTGCAGCGCCGCTTCGGCGTGTCCGGTCTGGACGAAAAGGCGGCAAGGGCCGCGGAGGGCAAGTAATCATGGGTCTAGGCGGCATCAGCATGTGGCAGCTTCTGATCATTCTGGCGATCGTGCTGCTGGTCTTCGGCACCAAGCGTGTCCGGAACCTGGGCGGTGATCTCGGCGGAGCGATCAAGGGCTTCAAGTCGGCCATGAAGGAAGGCGAGGAGGAGCAGGCGAAGTCCGACGACGACGCCGATCCGGCGTCGATCTCGGCCGATAAGTCGGAATCCGCCGAGGAGACGACCAAGACCGGCGAGCGGCAATCCTCCTGATTGCCGCGCAGGTTCCGTCATGTTCGACATCGGCTTCTGGGAACTGCTGCTGATCTTCAGCATCGCGCTGATCGTGCTCGGCCCCGAGCGTCTGCCGAAGGCGGCGCGCACGGTGGGGCACTGGACTGGTCGCGCCCGCGCCTTCGTGCGCAATCTGACCACCGAACTGGAGCGGGAAACCCGCAAGTCCGAGGCGGCCCGATCCTTCGCCGAGGCCAAGCGGGTCATGCAGCAGTCCGTCACGGATCTGGACAAGCAGGCGGACGACGATGGGTCGACCTCGACATCTTCGCAGGAAAAGGCCTCCAAGCAGGCTGCGTCAGGTGAGTGAGACGCTGGGCGGCGATGCGCCGCTGCTGTCCCATCTGCTGGAACTGCGCGGTCGCCTGATCAGGGCGATGGCCGGCGTGTTGCTGGTGTTTCTGCCGCTGGCCTTCTTCGCGCAGGAAATCTTCTCCTATCTGGCGGTGCCGCTGCTGGCGCAGATGCCGGCCGGCACCAGCATGATCGCGACCGAGGTCGCAGCGCCGTTTCTGACCCCGTTCAAGCTCGCGATGCTGCTGGCGGTGGTGCTGTCCATGCCCTGGATTCTCTACCAGGTCTGGGCGTTCGTCGCCCCGGGCCTGTACAAGAGCGAGCAGCGTCTGGCGGTGCCGCTGCTGCTGTCCAGCACCCTGTTGTTCTACCTGGGCATGGCGTTCGCCTACTTCGTCGTGTTTCCGCTGATCTTCGGGTTTCTGGTGTCCGTGGCGCCCGAAGGCGTGGCGGTGATGACCGACATCAGCCGCTACCTGGATTTCGTCATCAAGCTGTTTCTCGCGTTCGGGGCCGCGTTCGAGACGCCGGTCGCGATCGTGCTGATGGTCTGGGCCGGGTTCACCACACCGGGGCAACTCAAGGCCAAGCGCCCCTACGTGCTGGTCGCCGTGTTCGTCATCGGCATGCTGCTGACCCCGCCGGACATCGTCTCCCAGACCCTGCTGGCCCTGCCTGCCTACATCCTGTTCGAGATTGGCATCATCGCCGCTCGCATGCTGGTGCCGGGATCGAAGCAGGTCGACGAGCAGATCAAGGCGGGTGAGCGTGAGTAGCGACGCTCGGGTTTCTCGGGTCTAGGGTGAGTTTGCTGCGCGCGGTCTCCAGGCATCCCTGATATTTCTCGATCGCCTCCGGATCGCCGTGCAGTTTCCCAAGTTGCGGGATTGCGGCTTCCAGTAGCACGACCGCTTCGGCATATTTCCCTTTCCCCAGCAGCGCCTGACCACGAATCGCATTGAGACGCGCCGCCCACTCGGGTTCACCTTGCGCCGCGGTCAACTTGGTCGACTCCAGGCCGTCCAGCAGGGCAAGGCTGTGATCATATTGCCCTTCGTCCGCATGGGCTTCCGCCGCGAACACACGAAACGCCTGTGAGGCGGCGTCGTCGTTGCCGCTGGCGATCCGGAGGGTTTCTCCAACCTCTTCAACGAGGGCCAGCCCCACCGCCTGATCGCCGCATTCGTATTCCTTGAAGCCGAGATTTCCTTTCTCGATCAGCGAGAAGCGATTGTCCGCGCCGACGAACCGGGCCGCATCCGCGCTGACTTGCCGCATGAGCTCGAGAGACTGTTCGCAGTTGCCGGCCTCATCGTGGATCGCCGCCAGTTGAGAGCGGACCAGCAACTGCGTCCTCCAGGCATGAGTGACGGCGATCGCGCTTTCCAGAGCGGACTCGGCGGCTCGCGCGGCCTCATCGTATCGACGCAGTGACCGGAGGCTGCGTGCCAGCATGAGTTGAACATTCGCCTGAAGTTCCTGGCCGCCTTCGGTTGGCGTCAGCGCCATTTCCCGCAGCAGGGATTGCGCCTGTTCCATGGCGGCTTCGGGTTTTCCGACGCGGATGAGCGCTTCGGTGATCTGTGATTGCACGCTGAATCGTTCCAGCCGGGCGTGCGGGCGCAACCGCAGGAGCAGCGCGGCGGTTTGTTCCAGATAGGGCAGTGCCAGCGTCGGTTCCAGCTTGATCGCGTAGTAGCTGCCGTAGGCGCGTGTCGCCAGCAGCGCGAGCTCCGGGTGGTCTTCCAGCCGTTCCCCGGCCAGTGCATCCGCACGCTCCAGGGTCGCCTTCGTCAAGCTGAAGGACGCGGTGTCCTCGGCATAGGCTTGTGCCTGCGCCAGGTTGTACAAGGCCTCGGCGGTACGAAGATCGCCTTCGCCATGCGCCGCCTCGCTGCTCGCCACCGCGTGCTCAAAATAGTCCATGGCATCCGGGAACTGGCGGATGGTGAATGCCGCGTCCCCCATTGCCTGCCAGACCGCGGCCTCGATCGCGGGTTCGTTCGCGAAACGCTGTTCAACCTGGACGGAGGCAAGCTTCAACAATTCCTGAACAGTGGGGTTTTTTTCGAAACCAGCGCGACCCGGGTTGGCGCCCCCGATGATGTCGTCGGTCAAGAATGCGACCGTGGCCTCGGCGCGTCGTCGCTCCTGTTCCGCTTCGACGCGAGCACGATCACTCTGTTCGAACAGCCATAGCGTGGCCGCCAAACCGGCGATGAGGATGCCGATGGTCGCCGCAACCCAGGGTCGCCTGGCTTTCGTGCGCTCCAGGGCCGCCGCCGCGGTTCGGGCCTGTCGTTCCGCATCAGCGATGCGCTGGCTTTCGTTTCGACGTGATTCCAGCGTTCGCAGCCGTTTGGTCAACTCCGACACGTTCGGTAGCCGCCGCGCCGTATGACCGTCGGTCGCGCGGGCGACGTCTTCTCGGAGCAGTTCATCGCCGACATCGCGCTCCCACCCCGGCGCCATCGGGCGGGACAGGTCGCCAACGAGTATCTGATACAGCATGACGCCCAACGCGTAGACATCGCTTTGCACCGTCGGCGCCTGCCCCGCGACAAGTTCGGGTGCCAGATAAAGCGGTGTGCCGCTGCTGGAGCTTCCACCAATGCCCTGGGTCAGCGTTAGCCCCAGGCTGGTGATCCCGAGCTCGTCCAGTCGTCCGGGCTCCAGCAGCCGGCTGCTGCCGAAGTCGGTCAGGCGTGGGTGCCAGGCGCCGTCTTCACCGGTGACCAGCACGTTGCCGGGTTTCAGGTCCTTGTGCAGGACGCCGACGCTGTGCGCGGCGGCGACGGCTTCGCAAATCCGGATGAAGAACGCCAGGCGCTCCTCCAGAGACATCTTGCCGAGCGCATCACCGGTTTGCGCCCAATCCGAAAGGTTTTGTCCGCCGTACTCGCACTCGAGAAAGAACGGAGCGGTCTCGAAGTTCCAGTCGATGATGCGAACGAAATCGTCACGCTCCCCCAGGCT
>CALBOV010000257.1 GCA_937896565.1 uncultured Salinisphaerales bacterium | reverse complement strand
TTCTCCACCGCGCCCGGATCGCCGCGGCCGGAAAACTGTTCCAGCAACTGCGCCAGCGCGCTGACATTCGCCGGCTTGGTGAAAAACGCGTCGGCGCCGGAATCGACCGCCCAGCGGCGGGCGCGGACATCGGTGCGCTGCGACAGGTAGACCAGACCGGGCTTGTAGCGCAGCCGGGCAACCATCGCCTCGGCGATCTGGAAGCCGTAGTCCTCGCCCTCGGTGAACATCAGATCCATCAGAATCGCCGACGGCCGGATGGTCGTGACCCGTTCCATCGCCGCGAAGGGATCGCTGAACCCGCTGACATCGAAGCCGACCGCCATCAACTGGCGGCTGAGGATGTCGACCATCGCCGGATCGTCATCCACCAGAATCACGCGCGGCATCTCGCGCAGCCGGCGCTGCTCCGCCTCACGCACCTGCTCCGCGTGGGGATCACCGGGCGGCGGGCGGCGGATGCAGGCGTCGAGCTCACGCAGCAGCCGATCGAAATGATCGACCACGGTCGTGGGCGCGGTGCTGCTGTCCCGGAACTGGAGTACCTGATCGAGCATCCGCGCCGCATCGCCCAGCTCGGTGAAGCCGTAGGATGCCGCCGAACCGGCCATGCGATGGACCAGCAGCTTGAACGCGGCGGTGCCCTCCTCCGACCAGTCGTCCTCGGCCGCCGCCGCGTGGGCCGCGACCAGATCGGTCCGCTTTTTGGTCAGCGAAGCGTGATAGCGCTGGACAAGCTGAGTCAGAGCAGCACGCGCATCAGCATTAAGCATGGAACCTCCAACCCGAAACACTGCCGCAGAGTCTGGCAACCCCCGGGTGAAGTGTCAGTGAACCGTCATTGTGCCGGCGATTAACGGGAGTTTCATCGCCGACGGAAGGTACCCGAGTCAGAACCCGATTCTGACGACCAGTCGCGAGACCCAGACGGCGTAGGAATCCCCCGCCACGTTCGAATCCCGGATTTCGCGCTCGCCGGACAGCCGCACACCCAGCCGCTCCAGCGGCTGCCAGATCATCGTGAGCTGGCCGCTGCGGAGGTCGTCCTTCTGCGCCGGTACGCCGGTTGCCGTGCCCGCCTCGGATTCGTAGCGGATCGCCCGCCATTCCCCCTCCAGCAGGAACTGCGTCTTGACTGACCAGCGCCATTCGATGCTGCTGCCGATGCCACTGTCGGTGGCGAAGTTGGCGTCCACCCGTTCGGTGGACCAGACCCGCCGGAACGCATTGAGCGACACGCGGGTGCGTCCGCTGATGTCGCGGCGGTAGTTGAGCCGGCCGGTGACGCCGGAGAAGTCGCGATCGGAAAACGGCGTCTGTTCGCGACGGGTCACGCCGATCGCGCCGTCGAAACTGGAGATCGCGGACGGTGTCCAGCGCGCGCGCAACTCGCCAGTGTATTGATCATAGGCCGTCGCCAGCCCCGCGCCGGTGGTCGCATCACGGTGCGGGTATTCCCCGTCCCGGTAGGTCAGCGCAAGACCGAGCTGGCCGACCGGGTCGCGGCGGTAGAAGCCGGCCAGGTCGAAGGCGTATTCATCCAGATCGAAGGCCGCGTTGGCCGGGTCCGAACCCGAGCGGGACGTGAACACCGAACTGAGTTCGACATGCCAGATCGAACTCAGGTGGTAGGCGCCGGCCAGTTCATAGCGTCGGTTCAGCGTGAACGACTGCTCGGCGCTGTCGCGGTAGCGAAAGTCATCCTGAGCGCGGTCCGCCGACGCCTGCACCAGACCGTCGAACCGCCGACCCCATTGCCAGTTCCACCGGCCGTCGACCTCGTAGGCCGTGTGGTTCAACTGCTCCAGCTCGTGGTACTGAAACCGCTGCACCAGACCGGTCAGATTCATCGATTGCAGTCCTGGCTCGAACTCACCGGTAAGCCCCACGGTCGCGATGCCGATGCCGTCGCCCATCCGCGTGCTGCCGTCCGGGCTCTGCGCGCTCAGGTCGGCCGCGTTCTCCGCCCGGAACACGTTGTCGTCATAAATCGCTTCCAGCACCGCGAACGGTGACAGGTCAAACAACTGGGCCTGGGCCGGCGTCACCGCGCCCAGCAACAGCAAGCCGCCGAGGAAGCCGCGAGCGAAGTGTCCGCGCAGCGCATGTCGGGCGCCGCTAATAGGCATTCTCGTCTTTGAAGATCATGATCAGTGTCATCACGACGATCTTCAGGTCCATCACCGGAGACCAGTTGCGGATGTACTGAAGGTCGTACTCGATGCGCTTTTCCATGCGGTCGAGGGTCTGGGTCTCGCCACGATAACCGTTGACCTGCGCCCAGCCCGTCACGCCCGGCTTGACCTTGTGCCGCGACATGTAGCCCTGGATGGCGCGCCGGTAGAACTCGTTGTGCGCCACCGCGTGCGGCCGCGGCCCGACGATCGACATATCGCCCTTGAGCACGGTCCAGAACTGCGGCCACTCGTCCAGCGACGTGCGCCGAAGGAACCGCCCGACACGGGTGACGCGCGGATCCGTCCGGCTGACCTGCTCGATCTTGTCGTCGTTCTCCATCACCGACATGCTGCGGAACTTGTGGACATCAAACTCCTCGCCGTTGAGCCCGTACCGGTGCTGGCGAAAGATGATCGGCCCCTTGGAGTCGAGCTTGATCGCCAGCGCGATCAGTGCCATCAGCGGCAGGCTGAGAACCAGCATCGTCAGTGAAAACGCGATATCGAACACGCGCTTGAGGATGCCGTCGACGCCATAGAACGGCGTATCGATCACCTCCAGCACCGGAATGCCTTCGATGTCGTAGATTTGCGCGGACATCATGGTGAAGATCTCCCCCGCCGGCACGTAGAACACCGACGCCGTGGTGTCCCCCAGCTCGTTGATCACACTTAGACCGCGATCGTAGGCACCCTCGGGCAGGCAGACGAAGACCACCTCGACCTTGTTGCGCCGGACATACGAGGCGGCCTCGGCGGCCTTGCCGAGATGTTCCACGTTCTCCAGCACGCCGCCGGTGCGGGCGGGTTCGCGGTCCTCGAAGTAGCCGACAAAACGATAGCCGGCATCCGGCAGCCGTTGCACCAGGCGTCTGGCGGCGTTGTTGACGAACAACACGACCGCGGTGCGTTGACGGCTGAGGCCGGGAAAGACCCGCAGCAAGCCGTAGCGCAGGATGATGTGCGCGACCAGCATGCAGATCGGTACGGCGGTGAACCACAGCGCGAGCACGCGCCGCGACAGCTCGTCGCCGATCTGCGCGAAAAAGCCTGCCATGATCAGGAAGGTGATCAGCAGCAGCCAGCGCCACAGCAGACGTGCGCCCAATGAGCCCGGGCGTCCCAACTGCCAGGCCGCCGTCCAGGGAACACCGCGCATCCCCACGAAGGCCAGCGCGCCGGCGATAAGCCCCGCGGCCTGATAAAGGCCGCTGAACGATTCGTTCAGAGCCAGACAGGAAGCGCCGAGCACAGCGTAGACCAGGACCGCGTACGCCACCCCATCGAGCATCCCCGTGCGGGCGCTCATCTGTGCCATCAAGACTCCCGTGGTTCCTTGTTCTATGAGTCGGTGCCGTGCCGTTACGCCGCCACGTCATGGTGACGGGATACCCCAGGCACTTCGAACAGCCCGCCGCGATCGCGTGATTCGGCCGTCACCGAATCCGATACGCGCGCGCCCATGGCGTCCGCACCGGGCCAATCATCGCAGACCAGACGCAATTGCGTCACTATTAGCCGGGTCACGCCACCGAACCGTCATGTCTCAAGCCAGCACCTCCGCCCCCGCGGCCATTCCCGATTCGCTGCAACCCGCGGTCATCAGCATTCCGCAACTCACCGCGATGCTGCTCGCCCGCTGGAAGCTGATCGTCATTCTGGGGCTCGGCTGCGCCCTCGTCGCGGCGGTGCTGAGCAAGCTCGTGCTGCCGAAAAGCTATACCGCCATCGCGACGGTGATGGTCGACTTCGAGGTCAACGACCCGCTGTCCCGACGCGAGTTTCCGGTGCACCTGACGGCGAGCTACATGGCCACGCAAATGGAGTTCATCCGCAGCCCGGAAGTGCTGGGCGCGGCGATCGATGAACTGGGCTGGGCATCGGACCCGGAACGGCTGGCCGGACTGCCCGGCCAGGACACCCCGGAGCACCGCCAAGCCTGGCTCCGCACCCAGATGGCGGAAAGCCTGTCGATCCGGCAGGGAGATGAAAGCCGTTTCATTTATATCTCCTTCACCGCCGAAACGGCCGAAGATGCCGCGCGCGGAGCCAACACGGTGGCGCGCAGCTACGTGCAGGCACAACAGGCCAAGCAGCAGGGCCCGGCCCGCGAGCGCGCGATCCAGGTGGAGAAGAAGCTGGAGACCCTGCGCGAACGAGTGGACAAGGCCGAGCAGCAGGTGGCCAAATTCCGGGATTCCTCCGGCCTGATCGAACTGGACAGCGACAACCGCGATCAGCAGCAACAACTCGTCGACCTGGAACGCCGGCTGTCCGAGGCCCGGGTCAGGCGCCGCGAGGCACAGCAGCGTCTGAACTACGCCATCAACTCGAATACCGCCGTCCTCGGGTCCCAGTTGATCCAGGAGATGAAGCGACAGGTCTCGACCCTGGAGGCGCGGCTCGCCGACCTGTCCACGACGCTGGGCCCCCGGCATCCGGACTACATCGCGCTCAACAACGAACTGAGCGCGGCCCGTCATCGTCTCAGCATCGAACTGGACAACTACGTGAACAACGCCAGGGCGGAGCTTTCGGCCGCACGGGCCCAGGAACGCGGCCTGGAGACCGAGCGCGACAACCTGAAAGCCGGGCTGCGTAGCGACCAGTCGACCAAGGAGGCCGGCGCCCAGTACCTGCGCGAGTTGAACACCGCCAAGCAGCTTTATGCCCAGGCACTGAACGAGTACGACACCGTCCTGCTCGGGGCCGGCACCGAATACTCCAACGCCAGCCTAGCCAGCCCGGCGCAGCCCCCCCTCCGGCCCACCGGGCCCAAGGCGAAGGTCAACACCATCGCCGGCGGATTGCTGGGCGGGTTCCTCGGTCTGGCGCTGGCGCTGCTGCTGGAGTTCTCCAGGCGACGCGTGCGCTGCAGAGCCGATGTCGAGCGGGAGCTGAATCTGCCGGTGCTCGGCGACCTGACCCGCAAGACCTCCGGCTGGCCGCCCAACCTGAACTTTCTGAGCCGCCGGCCGAGCTGATCGACCGGTCCGCGGATTTCTGATGCCGCCCACCTCAATCCATGTGGACCGCACGTTCTGGCGCATGAGCACGCTGCTGCTCGTCATCACCGTGGTGTTCCTGAACATACCCGCCGGCTTCGCCTGGCAACCGGTCGGCCTCAGCGACGGCACGGATACCAACCCCCTGCTCCGCCGGCTGCAATGGCTGCCGTTGTGGGGGCTCGCGGCGTGGATGATCACCCAGCGCATGGGCGTGGCCTCGCTGCTGCTGCGCCGGGCCAATCCCTTTCTCGTCGGCTTCTACCTGTGGGCGGCCATGTCGCTGGCATGGAGCGATCAGCTCGTTGGCTCGATCAACCGGCTCATCCAGCTTTACGCCATCCTGATGATCGCCGCGGCGTTCTGTGTCGCGAGCTGGGGGCGTTACCGCTTCGAACTGGTCACGCTGCGCGTGCTGCTCTGGCTGCTGGTGATCTCATTGATCATGGTCGTTGTAGTACCGCGTTACGCGGTCCACAACGATCTCGGATTGCAGGGCGAATGGGCGGGCATCACCACCCACAAGAACAAGCTGGGGCTCGTGTTTTCCGTCGCCATGATGCTCGCTACGTTCGCCTATGCATCGCGCTTCATCTCGCTGACCCGATTCCTGGCATCCGCCGCGCTGATCGGCGTCATTGCCATGGGATGCAGCTCGACCACGTCGATCGTGCTGGCGGTGCTCACCTCCGCCATCGTCTGGCTGACCATCCGCTCACCACTGGATGCCGACGGCAAGCTGCCGGCGCTGGCGGCTCTGGGCATCATCCTCGTCGGAACGCCCTACCTGATCGCGACACTGCTTTCAGCGCCCCCGACGATGATCGACATTCTCACTCCGGTGACCGATGCGCTGGGCAAGGACATCACATTCACCGGGCGCAGCGAGCTGTGGGGGCTGGTTCTGAGCGAGGCCAACCGCCATCCGATCATCGGGCGCGGTTATGGCTCATTCTGGCTGGGCCCCGGCGGGCCGTCTCAGTGGATCAGCGATCTGCTCAACTGGATTCCCTATCAGTCGCACAACGGCTACATCGACATCTACAACCAGCTCGGCCTGATCGGGCTGGGGCTGCTGCTCGGCTTTTTCGTCTGGCACTTCCGCCAGATCTGGCAGATCTGGCGTCATGATCGCCCCACGGCGGCGCTGCATCTCGGCCTGGTGATCTACGCGATCATCTCCAATATCACCGAGACCTCGATGTTCAGGCCGCCAAGCTGGATCGGCAGCCTGCTGGTGTTCTCCTCCGTCGTGCTCTCGCGCACCCAGCTTCAGCTTGAATTCGACGCGGCGATGCAGCGAATGCAACACGCGGACACAGCCGCCACCACGCACCGGCAGGAAACCTAGCTTCGACAACCCGGGACAGGCTCGGCGCGCTCAGGAACCGGAACCCGGCGCGTATTCCTCGTAGCGATAGGCCGAGAACGCGGCCAGCTTGCCTGCCTGCGCGTAGCCCTTGCAGAGCCATTGCGCGGACCGCGTGCGACTGAACGGCAGCAGCAAGGCGGCGGCGACAAAGCAGACACACAGCGCAATCACGCTGCGAATCAGGAATGCGAGCTTGTGCGCCGCGCCGACCTCGCCGAATCGCCCGTTCAGCTTGTTCTGGGCGTAGTTCTGGCCGCCGCGAAACGCGCGCATGCGCAGCCATCGCAGATTCTGCCGCGAGGCCGGCACCGGCTCGACGACCTCGGCCTCGTCGCACCAGACGAAGCTCATCCCGGTGCCGGCCAGACGCGACAGAAAATCGGAGTCTTCCCCACCGGTCTTGCCGAACACCGGATCGAAGTGGATGCCCGCGGCATCGACCGGCGGCCTGTGCAGCAGCAGGTTGCTGGTGCGCAGCTCGTTCCTGGGCACCGGCGTGCCGGTCGCGTGCCGGTTGCGGTCGTAGAATCCGCCCCGGCGCAGCCATGCCGGCGCCGTGTCGGGCAGCGGCGCGATCACCGGCCCCAGCACACCGTCGGCCGCATATCGTTCGGCTGCGCCGGCCATCCGTTCCAGCCACTGCGGCGGCGCCCA
>CALBOV010000256.1 GCA_937896565.1 uncultured Salinisphaerales bacterium | reverse complement strand
GGCGACCACCGCGGTCACACCGGCATCGATCATCGCCTGAACGGCGTCATCCAGCGCGGTCGAAGCCCCACCACCTAGCGACATGTTGGCAACCGCGGGCAACTCGGCATTGGCGGTCACCCAATCCACCCCGGCGATGATCGTCGAGGTCGATGTCGTGCTGCCGCAGCCGAAGACGCGCACCGCATGCACGGTCGCGGACTTGGCGATGCCGTACTCGGTCCCCGTGGCGGTTCCCGCGACATGCGTGCCGTGACCGTTGCAGTCTTCGACGTTCGACGGATCCGGCGCGGGACAGAACAGTCCCAGCAACGAACACAGCAACCCGCCTCCATTCGACGCGAAGTTGGCACCGGGGCCGATGCGGCCCGCGAAATCGACGTGACTGGTATTCAGACCGGTATCGATGATGTAGACATGCGTGTCGACGCCCGCACCCGCCGGGTAATCGTAGTTGCCGTCCAGACCGGTGAGCTGATCAACGCGGTCGATCCCGTAGGACGGCACGTTGAACTGGGTGGCGTTGAGCACCATCAGCGTGTCCTGCTCGACCAGCCTGACCAGCGGGCTGCGCTGGAGCGCGCGCGCCGCCACTGCCGGCAGCTTGACCGCGAATCCATCGAGCGCGGCATCGTAGACGTGCAGGATCTCGCCACCGCCAACACTGGCAACCAGGCCCCGGGCCAGATCGCGCACCGGACCCTGCGCCTCCGCCGCATTCAGTACAACGATGTACTGGTCGCGGATCGGCTCGAATGCCGTGGCGGCAGGCGCAACGGCGGCGGGCAACGCCGCCAGAAGAACCCAGCGAAAGAGCTTTCTCATAACAACCTCCAGAAAATGGGGAACCGCCATACGCGGTGACCCGAAGGTTGAACGAGGCGTCAAGCCGCTGCTGAGAGCAACCGACCGAGTTACCTGTCAGATATTTCCTACAGGTGGAAAAGTCCGATTCAGCCGCCGAGAGGCTCGTTCGCCACCGCCGCCGTGATCAGCATCTGCACTTCTGCCCAGCGTGCAAGACTGACGGAGGGTGCGGGGCGTTCGGCCTGAGCCGTCGCGGTGGCCGGCAGCAGGCTGGCCAGATGCAGCAATTGGGGGTGTGGTCGGGGCATGCGGTCCATGTGGCGACTCCGGGAAGCGAGGGTTCAGAGTCCTTATCGACCGCTGTGGCGATGGCTTTAGGGAAACACCGATCTATTCGCGCCGCCAAGTTGCTGCCTTAAAACCGGCTCCGTCTTGGTGGTGCGAATAGACCAGTGTTTCCCTAGCACGCAATGTCGCCGCGGCCCCGTCCGGTTCAAGCCAGTCTGGTTTGCGCCGATAACCGGGCGAACACCCAGCCCGGACATCCGATGCTCAACGATTCATTGCAGGTGACCACCGGTGACGCGCTGCAACTGCAGTTCATCGCCGACCACGAACCGGCGCGGCCGCGCCTGACCGTATCGGTGATCGGTCAGATCACCGGGCGCAGTCTGCTCGTAAGCCATCCGAGCATCGGCGGGCGCCTGGTGCTGGTGCGCGACGGCGAACCCGTCGCCTGCCGCATGTTCAGCGAAGGCCGGATGCTGGGCTTCAAGACCACCGTCCGCAAGGTGGTGACGCACCCCGACGCCTATCTGCATCTGGACTACCCGCGGGAGCTGGAACAACGCGTGCTGCGGCGGGCACCACGCGTCGCGGTGGACCTCGCCGCACGCGTCCGGCGGACCGACACGGCGCGCAGCCACGTTGCCCATGTCGAGGACATCAGCCTGCGTGGCTGCCGTCTGACCGCCCTGCGCACCGATCTTGAAATCGACGCCTGCGTCGAACTCACCGCCGACGTGATCATCGGGGAGACCACGCATACCCTGTGCCTGCCGGGCGTGGTTCGCAATACGCTGGATGGCGGCCGTGAGGCCAGCGTTGCGGAGACACAGACCTTCGGCGTCGAATTCGTGCGGATGGCGCCGTCGGAGCAACTGCTGGTCCGGGCGTATCTCTACGACCGACTGCACGGCGATGCCGATCAACCGGCCGCGACTGCCCCGCGGCCGGTTGCGATCGAGAATCCGGTCAGAACGCGTATCCCAATGTCAGCATGAGCGAATCACGGTCGCGGAGCTGATTGTCCTCGCCCCCGCCCGTGTACCACGTGTACCGCATCTCACCGGTGTACTTGTTCAGGTACTCGAAACGCATGCCCGTGAACAGGCGCTTGGAGCCTTCGACGAACAGGCCACCGGGGCCGGGCGAGTAACCCTGGACGTCGTGGAACACGCCGAACAGTGGTGACAGGTTGGCACCCAGGAACGCGTTGTTGTAGTTGAACAGGCTGACCAGTCGATAGCCCCAGGAGAACTCGGAGGCGAACCCGTTGCGCTGCTGCGTCGGGTTCTGACGGCGGGCATCGGGGACACCGCCCGAGCCGGTCCCGTCGGCGCCGGCCGAGTAGTGCGTATCCGTGCCCGCGCCGTTGAACTGGATCTCGCTCTCGTCGGGCATACCCACGACATGGACCGCGCCGAACTCGAAGATGCCGCGAATCTGATCGGCGCCGAACCAGTTCGAGCCACCAAAGGTGACGGTACCGCCAAGGTTGAGCTGGCCCACCTTGAGCCGCTCGTAGCCACGGATGTACTCACCGGGCTCAATGGACTCGTTGCCGCGGTAGCGGGTTTCCACATAGTCGGGAACCGCGTTGCGGGCGCCGGGCACGGTAGCCAGACCCAGCAGGCCCACATCCTCTGCCGGAAATGCCGGCTGCAGATGCGCGTACACCAGATCGACCTGATGCACCTGCACCGGCAAGTTCTCACGGAACGCGTACTCGCCCTGCAACGCGACATCCCCGATCAGCGTGTTGAAGCTGAAGCCCCAGAGCTTGATGTCTTCCGGGTACTCGAAGAACAGCGAGCCGGTATCCACCGGCAGCGCATTGCCCGGAAACGCGAAATTGCCGCTCAGGGCTCCGAGCACGGTCTCGATCAGCGCGCCCGGGTCGCCGTCCAGCAGTCCCAGGCAGGCCAACTGGTCCGGACCGAGTTCGCCAAGTCCCGGTAGGGGCAGACCGGGCAAGGCGACATCGTCCGCCTGACGACAGGATGACGCCTCGGTGGCGTAGAAGCTCGCGATGGGGAATCGGCTGTGATAGTTCGCGTGGTAGAGCGCCAGTTCCGTGCCGGCGCCCAGCCAGTCGGCGAAGTAGCGCAGCGCGATGCCGTACTGCCCATCATCCGACGCCCGCCGGTCCTCGACGCGCAGCGTGGTGCGGCTGCTGTCGGACAGCAGCCCCGTGAGTCCCGCCGGCGTGGAGATCTGTTCCGGATCCTCCGGCGCCTTGCCCAACGACAGCATCGCGTAGTCACCACCGCCGGCGATGTCACTGGTGCTGAAGAACGAGCCAACCGGATCGGCAACCACCGCCTGCCAGTCCAGGTGATAGTTCAGTTCCATCGACAGGTTGTCGGTGAGGTTCGTGGACGCGACGACCAGGCTGATCGGGTCGAAGATTTCCGCCGTATCCGAGCCGGGCATGTTGCGACGCGCCAGATTGGGCGGACTGATGTGGTTCAGGCTGTTCGGCACCAGAAAGGTGCTCTCGCCCCAGTTCAACACCTGCCGACCAACCCGCAGGGTGATCTCACGGTAGTCGAAACCTGGGATCGGGATATAGGCGGTGATGTAGGCGTCCAGCAGTTCCAGGTTGGTCCCGATGTCATCCTCGGCCTGGGAGCTGCGGGCGGTGTGCTTGGGCTGGAACCCTTCGAAGTCCCCGGACGCGGCGCCATCCTCGAAGTTGTGCGGATGGTATTCGTCAAAACCCGTGTTGACGGGATCATAGAAGGCATTGGTTCGAACAAAGCCGAACAGCCAGTCCGTCAAGGTGACGTTGAACTCGCTGCGCAACCGGATCGGTGCCGCGGTCAGATCGTATTTGTCGTAGTTCAGGTTGCCGTCATCGCCGTTCACCGAATAGAAGCCGGGTGCGTCGACAAACCGCTGGTTGGGAGCGGGATCGCCACTGGAGGACACGCAGTCATCTTCCTCGCATATTCCCTGTTGCCCAGGGATATTGGTCTTGCCGATGATGCTGTTGTCCCGATCCTGCATGCGCATGTTGGCGCCGATCGAGAACTGATGGGTGGCATTGCCTTCGATTCCGAACAGCTCGAAATCCTGTGCCTCGGCACTCATCGCGACCATCGCCAGCGTCAGTCCCCCGGCAATGTGTACACCCGCCTTCCTTGTCATGTTGCTTATGCTCCTCCTGAACCCCAGTTGCACCCGACATTGCGCTCGGGCCGATGACCGATCATCGGATTGAGTTCAAATTGAACTGAATATTTGATGTGATCAGCCGCGCCAAAGAGTAAGCGACATTGCCGGGAACTGCGACTCGTGGGACGATAAGCACACGAGATGATCCATCTGACCGGCGCGCCCGCTCAGACAGCGACCATCAGTGGGGAATAACAACAAGAGATCAGGAGCCATGGGGAATACCTTGGATAATCCTTTGGACCGGTTTGTGGAACAGTTCGGCATTGCCGCGAAGCAGGATGGACTGCCTCGCATCGCCGGACGATTGATGGGATGGTTTGTGGTGCATGGTGGCCCCGCATCACTGTCCGAGCTCGCCGACACCCTGAATGTCAGTCGCGCCAGCATCAGCACGAACGCCCGTCTGCTCGAACAGCTCGGTGTACTCGAACGGGTCGCGGTGCCTGGCGAACGCCAGGACTTCTACCGCTTCGCGGAAAATCCGTATGCGCGATTGCTGGAAAGCCATGTCGAGCGCCTGCAGACACGGCTGGATCACCTGACGCAGCTGATGCCGCATGTCGAGGAAGCAGGGCCCGGTGCAGCGTCCCGGGTCAGGGCGATGCGCGAGTTCTACGATCAGGCGATCCTGTCCAACGAAGCGCTGATGACCCAGTTCGAGGACTCGGCGCCAACGGTGATGCGGGCGGCCAACGAGGACTGATCGACCCCGAACCGGCCCTCACACCGGGCCGCGTTCACCAGATCAGATCGTCCGGCACCTTGTAGTCGGCATACGGATCGTCCGGATCCGGCTCGTCACTCTCGGGTTCGGCCCGCCAGACCCATTCGGGCACCTTCTCCGCGATGCGATCGCCGATCGGATGCGGCACCACATGGTGCACACCCGCCCGGCTGACGATGGACAGGCGCCCCGCCGCGAGATCCCCGCGCTGCTCGGCCGTCACCTGCAGCGAGTGAATCCGGCCATCCAGCATGAAATTGTAGGTCTCGCCGTCGTCCGGGCGCTGGAGACCGTGGCGCTCGACCAGCTGGCGCACGGTATTGTCCATGTCCAGCAACTGCTCGCGCCGCTTGCGCTTGGCCTCGATCTCGCGATCCTGTTGCGCCTTCTTGCGGGCCGCGGCCTGCGCCGCCTGCTCGGCCTCCGTCAGAGTCTTCTGCGCGCGCGCCTTCTTGCTCTGCTTGTGGCCTGACTTCTTGCCTGGCTTCTTGGTGGCACGGCGCGCCTGCTCGGGCGTGGCAAGACCGGCCTTCAGCAGCTGGTCGCGAAGCGAATCGCTCATGGGATGAGGTCTGGGAAATCCGATGCGGGCTGCGAAGTGTACTGATCGCGTACCCGCCTGCTCAATCACCGGCCCGGACTGACCCGGGCCCACACCTCAGCGCGACCCGCCCTGGCGCGCCCGCAGACGACCCAGCACCCCCGCCAGCGCGAGCACCAGAGCGGAGCCGAGCGCAAGCGCTCCGCCACTGCCGGTCGGTGGGCGCGATGGACCCGGAGCATCCGGCAGGTCGAGCGCGATCGTCTCCGGCATCGGCGCGGCCGGGTCGTCGCGCGCGCCGACGACGGCGGCCGGCAACAGCGCGGGACGCAGATGCGGGTTGCCCAGCGGCGTCGTGAGCTGCGCCACCAGTTCCGCGGTATCGCTCATCTCGCGCTGGGGCGATACCCAGTTTTCCAGCACGGCTTCGGTCTGACGCAGATGCACCATGGTGTGACCGAACTGGGAGCGCCAGTTGAAGTAGATCAGATTGAGGTTCGCGACCTTCGCCGCAGTCTCGATCGCGGTCGCGGCGACCAGGCCAATCGGTCGATAAACCGAGTCGTAGGTCTGCGCATCATCAAACGGAGCCGAGTCTCGTCCCCCATTGGCGGCCCAGTACAGTTCGTCGGCCACCACGTCCTGCGCACCCGGCCGCCCCATGGAGGTGCCGACCATCTCCACACCCACCGGCTGCAGCGGACTGAGACCGGTAAGCGGCACATAGTTCGGCGCCTGCGGATCCTCGGTCAGATCACTGCCGAACCAGCCATGCGAATCCCCGGACAGCACGATGTTGTCCAGAATTTCGTTATCCCGCAGCCAGCGGTAAAGCGTTCGGCGGTTGTCCGGATAACCGCCCCAGCCGCTGGTATAGAGCTCGGGACCACGGGGATCGAAACCGAACGCGTCCTGGAAAGCCTCGGCGTACTGGTCGTAAAGGGGGGTGTTGATCGTCCCGACCTGGGACATGTTGATCTGATTGACGATGATGTTGTGCCGCGCGCCCCGCGCCTTCGCGGCGAGCAGGGTCTCCTGCAACCACTGCCATTGCCGATCGCCGAGAATCTGCATCTCGGTGGCTTCGGAATCGCGGTGTCGCCGGATATCGATCAACACGATTTCCGCGACGTCCCCGTAATTCAGCGAGCGGTAACTGTAGAACGCATCATCACCGCGTGGCACCGGCACGTTGGTGTTCGGACCCGGCGACTCGGGAAACCGGCCGGAGCCGTCGGGAATGGGCGATCGCAGTGGGCACCACTCGTGGTAGACCTCCCCCGCCTGGGCGCGGGAGATCAGCACGGTGTCGCCATCGCTCGCGTCATCGTAGTCGTGCTGATCCGCCATGATCGCGAACGGCGCACCCAGATGTGCCGCGATCAGGTTCGAGTCCTGGTAGTACAGCGCGTAGCGACGCCGACACTCGCCGACCGAGCGCCAGGCCCGATTGTCGATGTCGTCGTACGGCCGCAACTGCGGGTTGCCGTCCTTGTCCGGGTACTGCCGGCTGGACATGTGGTTGCCGGACACCTCGTAGACATGATCACCGGCATGGGTGATGAGATCGATGTCGCCCCGCTCGCCCATCCGGGCGTAGCCGTTGAAGACGTCCTGCCACCAGGACGTGCAGGCGACATGACCGATGGTCAGCTCGGCCACCCCCTGCCCCGCGGTCGGCGCCGTGCGTGTGCGGCCGATCGGCGAGCGGAACCCCAGCGCCGTGAACGCGTACCAGTAGGTGGTTGCCGGCTGCAGCCCGTCCGCGTCGATCTTGACGGTGAAGTCCCGCGATGCATCGGTGCTGACCATGCCGCCGTTGACCACCTGCGTCAGCTCCGGATCGGTCGCGATCACCCAGGCGACATCCACGGATTCGATGCCTTGCGGGTCGGGCACCTCGTTCACGTCCCAACCCCGGATATCCGGAATGGTGATGCGGGTCCAGAGGATCACCCGGTCGGCCAGGGGATCACCGGAGGCGACGGCGTGCCCGAACGGGATCAGATCAGCGCGGGCGGGATAGTGCCACTCGCCGCCGGGCAGCGCGCGCGAGAACGCCGGCATCCGCTGCGCCCGCCCCGGAACCGCAAATGCCGCACCACCGACCGCGGCGGACGATACCGCGACGGTGCGAAGAAACTCGCGTCGATTCAGAGGAGGCGCCATTCGATCGGATCCCGAGACCAGCCAAGCCGCTCAGCATCGCACATCGACATGTCAGTGGCGTGTCCACGTCAGGACATCGACCGGACGCCGGCGCGACGGCGATTGGTCGCGCCGGAGGACGGGTCAGAGCGTCTTGAGGTACTCGATGATCGCGCGCCGCTCCTGATCGGTCAGCACGTCGGTGAACGTGTGCCCGCCGTTGCCATTGCCGAGAATCCGGGTGTCGTAGACCAGCCGCTTGTCGATCGCACCGGGCGTGGGGTCCGGGATGTTCAGAATCCCGGCCCAGCTGATCGTGCTGTTCAGCAGGTTCTGCAACAGCTGGGGCATGGACGGCCCCTCACCACCGGTCGGGCTGCAATTCGCCAGCGCCGAGCCCGGGATATCGGTACAACCCAGCACGCTGTGCTGCCAGCCAACCGCGTCGAAATCGTAGGCACGCTCCATGGACTGGTCAAAGCCGACGATATCGCCGTCCTGACGCAGACGACGCTGCCAGATGGCGGGCCGCTGCGGGGAGTTCAGCACCTGTTCCAGCGTTGGCACCGAACCGTTGTGCAGATACGGCGCCGTGGCCCACACGCCATACAGCGGCGGCGCCTGATAACCGATCACGCCTTTCTCCCAACCACAAACGCCGGCTGGGCGCCCCACGAGCAGGTCGTCGGCCGTTTCGGTCAGCGGGTTCTTGTCCTCCGGAGCCACATAGCCTGGCACACCCTCGGGATAACCCCAGAACGTCGTATCCCAGCCCTCGCGCAGGCTTGGCGTGAGCATGTCGGAACGCGCCGCATCGGTGCCGATCACGTCCAGCGGCGAGATATGCGCGGCGATGCCCTCCCAGGCCGGCGTCTCGAGAAAGTCCGGATCGTTCACATAGCGCGGGGAATAGGCGCCGTGGCAGGAGGCGCAGGAGCCGTTGCCACCCAGCGGTTCGGGCGCATCGACATTGCCATCCTCGGCCCACAGGTCCTTGGCATGGAACAGCACGGCGCCCTGCTCGGCCAGCTCGGTGTCGATCGCGCCCGGCCATGGCGGCGAGGTGCGCGACAGGAAGAACGCTTCCAGATCCTGGTCCCATTCCTCGATCCGGGTGCGGTAGGGGATGCCGTCAAGACTGAACAGCTCGGCGAATTCCCCCGGCCCCGCCGCCATGATGATGCGCGTGGAATCGTTGGAAACGCCGGCATCGAAGAACTTGCGTGGCCGCACGCCCATGTTCCACCACGGCGGCGTGTCCTGCGTGTGCGCCAGCGGATGCGAGGTATCCGCCACGCCCTGCCCCCCGAACGGCGTCACGAACTTCAACGGGTTGGGGTTCAGGCCCAGGCTGTCGAGATCCAGGACGGTGTTCAGGAACTCGAAGGCGCCGACGGCGTTGTTCTGCCCTCGCTGCTTGATGCCGATGTTGAACAGCGTGTTCACATCCAGCGGCGGCAACACGTCGGCGATGTACTCCGCCTGCGCCCAGGGCATGCCGTCTCGACCGATCATGATCGGATCGTAGTTGTTGTTGCCCAGACCCAGGCTAGCCAGACCCAGCCCCGCGTCATCAGACCCCGGATCGGACAGTTCGCCGCCATGACACAGGAAGCACGCAGCCGTCCCGATCTCGCCGGTCCAGTTGCCGTCGTCATCCTTGAGCTGTCGCAAACCCAGCGGCAACTGCCCTGAGCCGCCGTTCGTGGCGTTCGGGTCCTCTCCGGGCAGTGGATAGGGTTGTCGAACGGCGCCGGGTTCATGCCGTACCGCAGCGAATAGAGCTCGTCGAAATTCTCCGGCCGCTCGTCCAGACCCCAGGTTCGCCAGCTGTCGTTGAACTCCACGGCGGACATCGCCGGCATCGGCAGCACTTCGGTCAGAAAGTGGAAGCCGCGGTCACGTCGCGCCCGGTATTCACCGCAGGTGGTCGGCGCCTGCTCGGATGCAGGCGCATTGACGTGGCAGTCCTCCCACAGGGCGTTGAAGAACACGGCACGGCCGGCATTGGCGCCATCGAGAATCTGCGAGCGGGGGTCTGTCGGCAGCGCGGCACCGTCAGGCTGATCGGCGCAGAAGCTTTCCCAGACATGGGCCGCGCGCTTGCTGCCCAGCAGCGGCAGTTCCTCGAAAGGCGCCTCATCGTCGTCGGAGATGCAGTCCGTTCCCTGCTCGAAGCATTCCAGCAGAATCTTCACCGCCGCATAGGCCGCACCGCCCTGGGGCCAGGGTTTGCCCCCACTGTGCGGCTCGTCCGGGTCCGACGGCTCGAGCAGCAGCAGGCTGCTCTCCACGCCCTCGCCCAGTGCCTCCCAGGCGTCATGAAAACGGTCCCGATCGCCGGCACCATTTGCCGCCAGCAGAAAACGGCGGCCCTCGTCGGTATCCGCGACGCCGCCAGGAATGTGGCAGGTTCGGCAGAAATCGAGGCGGGGCTGCACCTTGTTCAGGAAGTGGTCACCGCCGGCCGGCGTGTCACCGGCCACGGAATCGTCATCGGTTCCACCCGAGTAGTCGCCGGCGCACCCGGCCACGATCAGCAGCGCCAGACACACCGCACCCGTCCGCCACGCAAAGCGTTCAAGACTCGCCGTCATGTTGTCTCCTCCTGGCGGCTTCATGTTGTTGTCTTGCCGCCTGATGTCGCCACTTTCCCTGGCAACTCGCTGGATACTACGGTGAACGGGAGTGGTCACGAAATGACCGAATCGGCCAAGCAGTCGATGGAAACGGCCAGTTCATCGATTTCCGGTAGGCTGGGAAGTCATCACACCAAAGGCCGAATCGAGACCAGCCAAAACCGAGTGCGTCAGCCTGAATGAGTGAATCCCTGACCAACAGCATCGAGATCGCCTGCCCGCCGCAAACGCTTTACGACTACGTCACCCAGCCATGGCGCTGGCACGAGTGGCATCCGAGCTCCAAATCCGCGAAAGCAGACAGTGATGTACTGCAAGCTGGCGACGGCTTCGACGAAGTTGTCGAACTGGAGCCGTTTTCACCGCTGCCGATCCGGCTCAAGCGCGCCACGCGCTACAAGGTGCTCGAAGCAGTGCCGCCCAGCCGCTGGGTCGTGAAAGGCGAGATGAAGGACGGCTGGCTGCAAATCGAATACGACTTCGAGCCAACCACCCATGGCGTCCGGTTCACCCGCACGCTGAGTTATGACGCCGGTGGTCTGAGCTGGCTCTTGATGGGTTTTCTCAAGCCGCGGATGCGGACGCTGTCCGTTGTCGCGTTGAACAACCTCAGGACCCGGCTCGAATCCGCCTGATCAGGTCAGCGTCAGTCCGGCGATTCGTGCCTCGTGGGCCAGCAGCCACTGCTTGCGCTCCAGCCCGCCGCCGTACCCGGTCAGGCTGCCGTTCGCACCGATCACGCGATGGCACGGCACGATGATGGAAATCGGATTTCGGCCGTTCGCCATGCCGACGGCGCGCGAGGCCGTCGGCGCGCCGATCCGGCTGGCGAGTTCGCCATAGGATTCGGTGTGCCCGAACGCGATGTCGCACAGCGCCGCCCAGACGGTTTGCTGAAAGGCCGTCCCCTCGCCCGCCAACGGCAGGTCAAAGTCGGTGCGCTCACCGGCGAAGTACTCGTCGAGTTGGCGCCGGGTGTCGGCGAGCACGGCGTCCTCGGACCAGTCCGCATCGGCGGGAATCGCCGGGCAGCTTGGCGTGTCCATGTAGAGGCCGCACAACGCGGCGCCGTCGCTGACCAGCAGCAACGGCCCGATCGGGCTGTCCATGCGCGTGTGATGTCGGGTCATTGTTGCGTCCTCCTCAATCCGATAACGCCAGCGACTGCCAAAGATGCATCGCCGCATAGCTGCGCCACGGCCGCCAGGCCTCCGCGCGGGTCAACAGTTCGGCTGGCCTGTCGCAGCCGGCCGCGCGCAGCAGCCCCAGGTCACTCTCGGGCAGCGCATCCGGCTGCCCGAGCGCGCGCATGGTCAGGTATTGCACCGTCCATGGGCCGATGCCGGGCAACGCCAGCAGCGCCTGCTGGGTCGGCTCGACATCCGCGCTGGGCGTCAGCACGAGGTTCCCGTCGGCAACCTCTCGGGCAAGCGCCTGGATCGTCCGGGCGCGTCGCTGCGTCAGTCCCTGATCGATGATCTGCTGCAGGCCGGCATCGGCCAGGATCTCAGCGGTCGGCGCCGCACGATTCAATTCAGGCCAGGGCGTTACGACCGGCCGGCCGAACGTGGTCGCGAAGCGGCCGAACACCGTCGTCGCGGCCTTGACCGAAATCTGCTGGCCGAGGATCGCCCGCAGCGCGACCTCGAAGCCATCCAGCGCACCGGGAATGCGCAATCCCGGCGCGCGGCGGACGAAACCCGCCATTAGCGGATCGCCGCCCAGATGCTCGTCGATGACCTCTGGGCTGGCGTTCAGATCAAACAGATGGCGTACGCCGGCAAGCAGATGCCGCAGCA
Organism: uncultured Salinisphaerales bacterium; assembly: GCA_937896565.1. Classification (GTDB taxonomy): domain Bacteria; phylum Pseudomonadota; class Gammaproteobacteria; order Nevskiales; family OUC007; genus Abyssibacter. The sequence continues at coordinate 12,581 of CALBOV010000256.1, read as the reverse complement.
CCGGAACCAGAGTGTCGGAGACGGTCAGCCGGAGCTGATCCCGTCCTGGCTCGGGCGCGGCCTGCAGCCAGCCGGTGATGTCGCCAACCTGCACGGTCCGGCGGTAAACGCCACCGTCCACGCGCTCCACCGCTGTCGCACCGCGACTGGCGAGAAACCCGGCCAGGCCGTCCCAGTGCAGCTGCGGCCGATAGCCGAGCTTGAGCACGATGCGCCCATCCTCCGCCGGCTGCGCGCCACGCCGCATGGCGGTCGGGTTCATGCCGTAGCGCAGCTGAAACAGGTGGTTGAACCGCCGCACGCTGGAAAATCCTGCCGCGAACGCGACCTCGGACATGGGCAGGCGCGTATCCGCGATGAGCTGCTTCGCGAGCAGCAGGCGTCGGGTCTGCGCGAGCTGCACCGGAGAGACGCCGTAGGCCTGTTCCACGACACGCCGCAACTGGCGGGCGCCAAGTCCGAGTTCCGCGGCGAGCGTTTCCAGACTGCCGTCGGTCAGCGCGCCGGCGTCGATCCGCGTGAACGCTCGCGCGGCGGTGCGCGACACCGCGTCAATCCTCGACGTACCGGGCGCCAGTTCCGGGCGGCACCGCAGGCAGGGCCGGTACCCGGCGGCCTCGGCGGACGCGGCATTCGCGTAGAACGTGCAACGGTCCCGGCGCGGCAGACGCACGGTGCAAACAGGCCGGCAGAAGATCCCCGTGCTCGACACGCCGACGAAGAACACGCCGTCGAATCGCGTGTCGCGCGACTGCATCGCGGCGTAGCAGATGTCCGGCTCCAGATTCATGGGCGCAGTCTAGTCCTGCCCGTGAACAAACACTCGCCGTTTTCGGACATGACACCCGCCCGCCAGGCACGCGGCAGATTGGACGGTGATTTGCGTGTCACGCACTCTGTACGCGAATCGCATCGGGGCGCCCGTGACAGACCAGACGCCAGCATCAGCCGCCTTCCGCTATTACGACTACTGCCTCGTCGGCATGGTCGCGGTGCTGTTGTGTTCGAACCTGATCGGTCCGGCGAAGGTCTGCGCGGTGACGCTGCCGGTCGTCGGTCTCGTCAGCTTCGGCGCCGGCAACCTGTTCTTTCCGATCAGCTACATCTTCGGCGACATCCTGACCGAGGTATACGGCTACGCCCGGGCACGGCGCGCGATCTGGGCCGGTTTCGTCGCGATGATCTTCGCCAGCGCCATGGCCTGGGTCGTGCTGAACATTCCGGCCGCGGACACGCCCTACAACCGTGAACTGCAACCGGCGCTGGATATCGTGTTCGGCTCCACCGGTCGAATCGTCGCCGCCAGCATCCTCGCGTACTGGGTCGGAGACTTCGTGAACTCCTACGTACTCGCGCGGATGAAGGTGTGGACCCAGGGCCGCTGGCTCTGGACCCGCACCATCGGCTCGACGATCTTCGGTCAGGGCGTGGACTCGCTGCTCTTCTACCCCCTGGCGTTCTACGGCATCTGGGAGACCGACACGCTGTTCGTGGTGATGCTGTTCAACTTCGTGTTCAAGGTCTGCGTGGAGATCGTGCTGACGCCGGCGACCTACGCCGCGGTCGGCTGGCTGAAGCAAACCGAACAGATCGACACCTACGACACCCACACGCATTTCACGCCGTTCTCGCTGGAAGACGAGGGCGAGCGGCGTCACCTCACGGATTGAGGCCGCTGGACCCGGTGCGCCGCGCCAGCGTAGATTGACCGGAGGATGGCCCAAGTCGCCATTCCGGCCCGAGGAGACACGGAGGATCGATGACGATCCCGGCATCCCGCAACGCGGCGGCGACACGGCCCGCCACAATCCCGGTCGAACCGATCACGCGCAGCATCATCAGCGTGCAGCTGCTGGTTCGACTCGGCCGAGACCATGGTCTCGACATCGCCACCTGCCTGCATGACACGGCACTGACACCGGAGACGCTGGACGACTCGCAGGCTGAGATCCGTCCCGAGGACGAGTTGCAGGTCATCCACAACCTTGTCGCGGCCCTGCCCTCGGTGCCCGCGCTGGGACTGGAGGCCGGCAGCCGGTATCACCTGGGCATCTACGGCGTGTGGGGTTTCGCGCTGGCAACCTGCCCGACTCCGCGCGCCCTTGCCGACATCGCGTTGCGCTACCTCGATCTGAGTTTCGCGTTCGTGCGTTTCTCGCTGGAACTGCACGGTGGTATCGGCGTGCTGTTGATGGACGATTCGCGTGTGCCGGCACCGGTGCGCACCTTTGTTCGCGAACGGGATTTCGTCGCGATGAACAATGCGCTGACCGAGGTCATGCCGGGCGTCCGGCCGTTCCGGCGTGTCGATTTCGCGGCACCCGAACCCGCCTACTCCAATGCGTTCGAGCCGATCTGTGGCATCACGCCACACTTCGATCAGCCCACTCATCGCATCGAGTTCCAGCCCGGGTTTCTCGACACCCGGCTGCCGCGCGGCGACGCGCTGATCGCGCGCGCCTGCGAGGATCACTGCCGACGACTGCTGGACCGCAAGCGAACCCGGCAAGGCCTGTCGGTCCAGGTCCGAGATCGCCTGCTGCGAGCACCCCACCGGATGCCGGACTGCGTGACCGTGGCCGCGGAACTGAACCTCTCGCCGCGTTCACTGCGCCGCCACCTGCGAGAAGAAGGCACGTCGTTCCGCACGCTCGCCGACGAAGTCCGGCGCGCGCTGGCGGAGGAGCTGCTGGCAAAGGCGAACCTCAAGCTCGCGGAGGTCGCCAGCCGGCTCGGCTACGCCGACGCGGCCAGCTTCGTCCACGCCTTCAAGCGCTGGACCGGGCAATCACCCAGTGCGTTTCGCCGCGATTTCTGGCGATAAAGCGACCCGGCTGCTACTGCGCGGTGAACCCGCCGTCGACGACGAGTTCGATCCCGGTGCTCCAGCGCGACTGGTCCGAGGCCAGGTAGAGCACGGCGTTCGCCACGTCCGACTGCCGCCCGAACTCGCCCAGCGGATGCGCGTCGATGAACGTCGCCTCGCTGGTGGCCCGGTCCGGCATGATGCCCAGTTCGACGAAGTGATCGAGAAACGCGTTGCCCATGTCGTTGTCGACGACACCCGGATGCACCGAATTCACGCGGATGCCGGTCTTCAGCTTGCCGCATTCCACGGCCACCGCCTTGGTCATCGTCCGCACCGCGCCCTTGGACGCGCAGTAGGCGGACAGCGCCGGCACGCCGATCAGCCCGGCGATGGACGAGATGTTGACGATGGAGCCACCCCGCCCGGCCGGCGCCATCTTGGCGATCGCGTGCTTCATGCCCAGAAACACGCCGGTCACGTTCACGTCCATCACCCGCCGGAACTCGTCCACCGTGAAATCGGTGACCAGCTTCATGTGTTCGATCCCGGCATTGTTCACGACGATGTCGAGCCCGCCGAGTTCATCGAAACAGGCCGCCACCGCCTGCTCCCACTGCGCCTCTGACACGACGTCGTGCACGCGAAACCGGGCGCCGGCGATCCCGGCCGCGGCCGCCCGGCCCTCGGTTTCGAGAATGTCGGTCATCATCACCTTGGCGCCGGCAGCCGCCAGCGTCTGGCTGATCACCAGTCCGAGACCCTTCGCCGCCCCGGAAACCAGGGCCACCTTTCCGTTCAGGTCCACCACGTTCTTGTTCGTCATCTCCACCGCCCTCAAACCTGCCAGGACGGACACCATGACGAACGCGGGCGGCCATCAGGCCACCCGCAAGTGTGGAATCGGAGGTTGCGCAGCGGTGGCAGGCCACCGCGACCGGATCAGGCGGCGGCCGCCTCGGGCTGCGTCGCGCCTGCATCCGCACGCTCGAAGCGCAGCACGCCGTCCTCGATCGGCTCTTTCAGCAGCATGTCGCAGTCGCGCTCGTAGTTGTGCAGCACCCGCCACGGCAGCTTCGTGCCCTGACGCGGAAGACCCGACGCACCCCTGCGGACATATCCCGAGGCCAGTTCGTCCATGATCGACTCGCCGGGCACGCGAACGCCCTCGTCGTCATGCGGTACCACGACGTCATAGTGGTTGCTGTCCATGTGACGCAGCAGACGGCAGAGATATTCGGCGGCCAGATCGGCCTTCAGCGTCCAGGGCGCGTTGATGTAGCCAAAGATGTAGCCGAAGTTCGGCACGTCCTCGACCAGCACGCCCTTGTAGGTCATCCGGTCGCTGGTCGGCTGGGATTCGCCATCGAGCTGCATCTGCATGCCGCCGAGCATCTGCAACTCCAGACCGGTGGCCGAGATGATGATGTCGGCTTCCAGTTCCCGGCCGGACTTCAGGCGGATGCCGCTTTCGGTGAAGGTGTCGATGTGGTCGGTGACGATCGACGCCTCGCCCTTGCGGATGGCGGCGAACAAATCGCCGTCCGGCACGGCGCAAAGCCGTTCGTCCCAGGGGTTGTAGCTGGGTTCGAAGTGCGACATGTCGCCGTTCTTGCCGAGTTGGCGTTTCACCCCGGACAGCAGCATCCGGCGCGTCGCCTTGGGCCAGCGCTTGGCGGCCTTGTAGATCATGCGCTGGAGCACGATGTTCCGCTTGCGGGCCATGCCGTAGACCATCGACGACGGCAGCACCCTGGACAGGGTTTCCGACAGTTTGTCGAAGCCGGGCACGCTGAAGATGTAGCTGGGTGAACGCTGGAGCATGGTCACATGCGCCGCCTTGCCCGCCATCGCCGGCACCAGCGTCACCGAGGTCGCGCCGCTGCCGATGATGACCACGCGCTTGCCGCTGTAGTCCAGGTCTTCCGGCCAGTGCTGCGGGTGAATCAGCTCACCCTTGAAGTCATCGGCGCCCGGGAAGACCGGCATGTGGCCATGGTCGTAGTTGTAGTAGCCGGTGCAGGGAATCAGGAAGCGGGACTCGAACTGCTGCGCCTCGCCGGTCTCCTCGTTCACCGCCGTGACGATCCAGCGCCGACGCGCGGTATCCCAGTTCGCGACGTTAGTCTTCAGGCCGAAATGGATGTGCTCGTCGACACCGTATTCCTTCGCGGTCTCGCCGATGTACTGGCGGATCGACGGGCCATCGGCCAGCACCTTCAGCGCATGCCAGGGCCGGAACTTGTAGCCGAAGCTGAACATGTCCGAGTCCGAACGAATGCCCGGATAGCGGAACAGGTCCCAGGTGCCGCCCAGGCGCTGGCGTCGTTCGATGATCGCCAGGCTGAGATTCGGGCAGTCCTTGGCCAGGTGACAGGCCATGCCGATGCCGGACAGGCCGGCGCCGATGACGAGGACGTCAACAGTCGTTGTGTTCATGATGTGGTTCGCCTCCATCCAAGCGATTTGACGCGGCGGGCCACCTGCCGGTGACGGGCGACCGCATGATTGACTATGCCAGAATTTCCCGAAACGTTACATCGTTCGATGTCATATTCAATTGACCGTCGAATGCGCGATCAGCGGCGGCGGGGTCACTGGCCTTCGAAAATCGCATTGCGGACCTGCCACAGCTCGGGGAACAGGAAGTCCTCCATACCGTCGATCGCGGTTTGCTGCAGATAACGCAGCCCGGCCGAGCCGCCGGTTCCGGTGGAGCGGCCAATCACCCGAGCCACCGTGGTCAGATGGCGGAAGCGCCAGCGCCGGAACGCGTCCTCCAGATCGATCAGCCGTTCACCGAGCTGGAACAGCGACATCTGCGCGCCCTGATCGTCGTAGATCCGCTTCCAGGTCGCGAACACCGCAGGATCATGCGCCAGACCCTCGCTGTAGTCGGCGCCGCGCTCCGGCCGCGGAGCGATACCCGCATCCGGAAAGCGCCGCGACAGCAGGTGCACGGCGGCGTCGTAAATGCTCGGCTCGGCGCAGCGTCGGATCAGCGCCTCCTGCACCGCCGGGTCGCGATGCATGGCGATCACATCCACCTGCCGGACCTCCTCGCCGGTGTCGAAACTGCGTATGCGCCGCTTCTCGCCCAGCAGGAACTCGATCTCCCGGTTCTGCACGGACTGGAAGCCCGACGCGCCGTCGCGACCGACGCTTTCCCGGAACACCTGAAACTCGGTGGGCGACAGCGTGGACAGCACATCCCAGGTCCGGATTTGCACAAGCTGGATCTGGTGCACGCGCGAGAGGATCTTGTACGCCCGCAATTCGTCGTCCGCGTACAGCGCGCGGCGGGCGCCCTCCAGCTCGTGGATCATCAGCTTGAACCACAGCTCCTTGGCCTGATGAATCGTCAGGAACAGCAGTTCGCTGTCGGCTTCGGTGGCGCAGTCCTGCGCGGACAGCAACTTGTCCAGGTGCAGGTAGCTGCTGTAGGTGTTCTGGGTCATCGGGGCGTCGTCCTCGCTCGCTTCCGCCTGTTATGTGATCAGTCGAACGTCTCACCAAGATAGACGATGCCGTCCTCGACGTAGACGAACACCGGCGTGAGCCGGTCGCCGCGACATGGCCCGGCCACGCACCGACCGCCATCCACCTCGAACATCGCGCCGTGCAGCGAGCACTGGATGTAGCGTCCGTCCGGTGTCAGGAACCGCCCCGGCTGCCAGTCCATCGGCGAATCGGTGTGGGGACAGCTGTTCAGATAGCCGTGAACCTGACCGTCGAGGTGCACGAGACACAGCGAGTAGCCGTAGGGATGCTCGGGCAGGTCGAGCCGCGCGCTGCCCGGATCACCCAGCTCGGCCAGTCGACACAGGCGGCGCATCGTCAGAGCTTGAGCTGGCTGGCGGCCGCGGCGTCGGCCAGATGTTCGCGCAGCCGGCGGGCAATCCACAGCAGCAGCAGCAGTGCCGGCAGCACCATCAGCGACGTCAGCAGGAAGAACAGTGCCCAGTTGCCGCCCATCCAGTCCACCACCGCCCCGCTGGGCGAGGCCAGCAACGTGCGCCCCAGATTGCCCAGCGACGCCATCAGCGCGTACTGCGTCGCGGAGAAGGCGTGACTGGTCAGAAACGAGATGAACGCGACGAAGGCCACGGTGGAATACGCGCCGGTGAAGTTGTCCAGCATCACCGCGACGGCGAACAGCCAGGACTCCGGCCCGACCAGCGCGATCAGCGAGAACAGCAGATTGGTCGCGCCCATCGCCAGCCCGCCGATGATCAGCCCGCGGATGATGCCGAAGCGGGCGTTGAACACGCTGGCCACCACGGCGAACACGATGGTCACGACCCAGCCAAACAGCTTGGAGAACGTGCCGATCTGCGTGTCGGAATAGCCCACCTGCTTGTAGAACACGATGGACATGCGACCGAGGAAGGCCTCGCCCAGCTTGAACAGGATGATGAACGCGAGAATCGCCAGGCCCAGCTTGATCCCGTTGCGGACGAAGTATTCGCGAAACGGCGGCCAGTAGGTCTGCCAGAGCCACAGCAGCGGCTGGCGCACGGCCCGCTCGTTCGGCAGCGCGTGACTCGGCGGCTCCGGCGCGCGCAACGTGACCAGCAGCAGCGGCAGCCACACCAGCGCGAGCAGGCCGTAGATGTGACTCCAGCTCCAGTCGGTCTCGCCCGAGACCAGAAACGCCAGCGCGCCGGTCAGGCTGTAGCCGGTCCACCACCCAGCCGTGGCCGCGGCGGCGCCGTGCGAAATCGCGCCCTGCTCGTGACGTGGAATCACGTCGATGCGGTAGGCGTCGATCGCCACATCCATGGTCGCCCCGGCCGTGGCGATACCCAGCGCGACCAGGCTGGTCCAGAACAGCCCCTGCGACGGATCGACCTGCGTCATCCCCAGCGTCATCACCAGCAGCACAAGCTGCATCGCGGCGATCCAGCCGCGGCGGCGACCCAGGCGCCCGAGTCCGGGCAGCCGCAAACCGTCCAGCAGCGGCGCCCACAGGAAATTCATCGCGTAGACGCCACCCACGATGCCGAAGACGCCGATCGCGGTCCGCGTCAGTCCGGCCTCGACCAGCCAGGCGCTCATCGCCGAACCGAACAGCACCCAGGGCATGCCGCTGGCGATCCCCAGCAAAAACACCGTCTCGACCCGCGGATCCCGGAACGCGCGCAGCGACTCGCGCAGGCTCTCGGGCTGGCGGGTGGTCTCGCTCACGCGGGAATCTTCGTCGCGTAGTCGATGGTCAGCGGCGCGTGATCGGAAAATCGCTCGTCCTTGTAGACGGCCGTGGATTCGATCGCGTCCTTCAGGCTCGGCGTGACCATCTGGTAGTCAATGCGCCAGCCGACGTTCTTCGCCCAGGCCTGGCCGCGGTTCGACCACCAGGTGTACTGATCCGGCTCCTGGTTCACGACGCGGAAGGCGTCGATCCAGCCGACCTCGTCGAACAGCGTGTCCAGCCACGCCCGTTCCTCGGGCAGGAAGCCGGAGTTCTTCTGATTCGACTTCCAGTTCTTCAGGTCGATGTTCTTGTGCGCGATGTTCCAGTCACCGCACAGCACGTAGTCGCGGCCGTCGGCGATCATCTCGCGCAGACGCGGCATGTACAGATCCAGGAAGCGCCACTTGGATTCCTGCCGGTGGTCGCCCGACGAGCCGCTGGGCAGATAAAGCGACACCACCGACAGATTGCCGAACCGGGCCTCGATCGCCCGCCCCTCGGCATCGAACTCCTCGAAGCCGAACCCCCAGTGCACGGAATCCGGCTCGTGCGGCGTGTAAAGCGCCACGCCGCTGTAGCCGGGCTTGTTCGCATCGCAGTAGTAGGCATGCCAGCCGTCCGGGAAGAACGTCTCGTCAAGCTGGTTGATCTTGGCCTTGGTCTCCTGAATGCAGACGACATCGGCGTTCTGCTTCGGAAGCCAGTCGAAGAATCCCTTGCGGGCCGCGGCGCGGATGCCGTTGGCGTTGAGCGAGATGATGCGCATGTTGTCCGTGCGTTGTGATGACGGTGAGGCTGCCGCCCCGGCCCGCCGGGCACTGGGACCGGAAGCAGGCGACGCGGCGCAGTCGGGGCCGGTATCATAGAAGCTCCGTCCCGCCCCGGCCACGAGACGCGCATGACGCCCGCTGCAAAGACGCTGATCCACACGGCCCTCGACCGCGGTGCGCTGAAGCTTGGCAGCTTCACGCTCAAGTCCGGTCGGCCAAGCCCCTATTTCTTCAACTTCGGCGCACTGGACAACGGCGAAGCGCTGCTGCAGGCCGCCGAGGCCTACGCCGACCTGCTGATGGACGCCGAGTTCGACGTGCTGTTCGGCCCGGCCTACAAGGGCATTCCGCTGGCGGCGGCCATCGCCGTCGTCATGGCCCGGCGCGGACGCTCCGTGGCCTACGCCTACAACCGCAAGGAAGCGAAGGATCACGGCGAGGGCGGCAATCTGGTCGGCGCACCGGTCACGGGCCGGGTCGCACTGGTCGACGACGTGGTCACCGCGGGCACGGCAATCCGGCAGGCGATCGGTCTGGTCCGCGAAGCCGGTGGCACACCGGTGCTGGCCGTCGTCGCGCTGGATCGGCAGGAAGCCGGCCCGGATGGCCGTTCGCCGCTGGCCAGCCTGGCCGACCACGAACAGATCGAAGTGCGCTCGCTGTTCACCGCCGCCGACGTGGCGGAAACCATCGACGCGACTCAACCCGATGCCGCGGCCGCCATCCGACGCCACCTGGGCGAATATGGCGCCGGTGTCGCCCGTGCCAGCTGACCGGAAAGCGACGCCGATGCATCAGATTTCCGACGCCGACCGGGCATTCCGCGCGGCCTTCGAATCGGGCGAGTGGCCCACGGACGCCTTCGACCATGGCGCGCATGTGCGATTGGCCTATGTCTATCTCTGCGAGCTGCCGGCCGATGCGGCCTGCGATGCGATCACGACGGCCATCCGGCACTACCTGGCTCATCATGGCCTGCCGGCGGACAAGTTCCACGTCACGCTGACCCGCGCGTGGACTCTCGCGGTGAAGCATTTCATGGAGCAGTCGCCGGCCAGCCGCTCAGCGGACGCGTTCCTCGCCGCGCATCCGCGCTTGCGCGACAGTCGCATCATGCTGACCCACTATTCGGAGTCGCGGTTGTTCTCGGCGGCGGCGCGCACGGCGTTCGTACCGCCGGACATCGAGCCGATCCCCTGCTACGCCTGACTGACGACAGCGACACGCCACCGGAGACTGGCATGACACGACTGATCACCTTGCTGTTGCTGATGGCCTTCGCCAGCGCCGGTTTCGCGCAGCAGAAACTCTATCGCTGGGTCGACGAGAATGGTCAGGTCCACTACGGCGACCGCATTCCGCCGCAATACGCCAAGACCGAGCGCGAAGAGATCAACGAGCGCGGCGTCGTCGTGAACGTGAAAGCACGCGAGAAAACCGCCGAGGAAGTGGCCGCCGAGCAGGCCGCCGCCGAGGCCGCGGAGCTGGAGGTTCAGCGCGCCGAGGAACAGGCCCGCTACGACCGCTACCTGCTGTCGTCCTACAACAGCGTGGCCGACCTGATGGCGGTGCGCGATGACCGCCTCAACCTGCTCGACTCAAGACTGGAGTTGGCGCGCAAGAACGTCACTGACACCGAAAAGACATTGACCACACTGATCGAGCGCCGCAAGAAACTCGAGGAAGGCGATCGAGCTGTTCCGGCCAAGCTCGAACAGCAGATCACCGAGTTCGAATCCAGCCTGGTCAACGGCCTGCGCAGCGTCAGCGGCCTGGAAGAGGAACAGGTCGCCACGCGTCGCAAGTTCACCGACGACATCGAGCGCTACCTCGAATTGCGCAACCAGAGCGTGGCAACCACGCCGTAAACGGTTCAAACTGCCGACTGCCCGTTCGCTCGTCGCTCGGGCCGCCATTCGACTGCAGGACAACCGCGTTGCGTTATTCACGTATTGTCGGCACGGGCAGCTATCTGCCCGAGCGGATCGTCACCAATACCGAACTCGAATCCCGCATCGACACCAACGATGCCTGGATCGTCTCCCGCACAGGCATCGAGGCGCGCCACGTTGCCGCGGAGCAGGAATCCACCAGCGATCTCGCCCAGCGTGCGGCCGAGCGCGCCATGGAGGCCGCTGGCGTGACCACCGACGACATCGACCTGATCATCGTCGCCACCACCACGTCGGACATGGTGTTCCCGTCCACCGCCTGCATCCTGCAGGCCAAGCTGGGCATCAAGCAGGGCGCCGCATTCGACGTGCAGGCCGTCTGCACCGGCTTCATCTACGCGCTCGCCACCGCCGACAAGATGGTCGCCAGCGGCATGCACAAATGCGCCCTGGTGGTCGGCGCCGAAGTCTTCTCGCGCCTGCTGGACTGGAACGACCGACGCACCTGCGTGCTGTTCGGCGACGGCGCCGGCGCGGTTGTCATCAAGCAGAGCGACGAGCCCGGCATCTACTCCAGCCACCTGCATGCCGACGGCAACTACGCGCATATCCTGCGTGTGACCGGCGGCATCGCCGAAGGCAAGGTTCGCGGCAACCCCTACCTGGAAATGGACGGCCAGGCCGTGTTCAAGCTCGCCGTCCGCGTGCTTGGCGAATGCGCGCAGGAAGCGCTGGCCCACAACGGCATGAGCTCCGACCAGCTGGACTGGCTGATTCCGCACCAGGCCAACATGCGGATCATCAAGGCCACGGCCGACCGGCTGAAGCTGCCGATGGAGCAGGTCGTCACCACCGTCGCCCGCCACGGCAACACCTCCGCCGCCTCCGTCCCGCTCGCGCTGGACGCCGCCGTGCGCGACGGCCGCGTACAACCCGGCCAGAATGTCATGCTGCAAGGCGTGGGCGGGGGCATGACCTGGGGCTCGATTCTGCTGCGCTGGTAGGCGCGCATCGGCGCTAGTCCGGCCGCAATTCCTCGTCGCGGAGCTGCCGGTACTCGTCATACGACATCTCGGCCTGCGCCTCGCAGGACACCCGCTGGCTTTCGTCCAGCTTGTCGCAATCCTCCGCCCGCCAGGATTCCGAACTGTCGTAGATCGAACGGTACGTGCAGGCGCTCAAAGCCAGAGCGACCGCCAGTCCGGCTGTCATCCATCTTTGCATCACAAACCTCTTCCTAGCGGATCATCCGATCAAAGCATTGCAGTTCGGCAATGCACGAACCAACACGAACCCGTGCCCATGGACACGACATCCATCTGAAACCCATGCGTGCGGACACGCGTCCTGACTGTAACGACCTCCGAGGTCGTTGCTCCCTCCCCCGCCGGCTGTTTCACTCACTGATACAGTCGTCCGCAAGAACAGTCCCATGCCCTCACGTCTGGAAGCCTGCTTCATCGCAAATGCCACGGTGCTGTGCACGCATCAGATTGATGCCGCGTACTGGCATGAGTGGGAGCTGTTCCTGTTACCGGGAGGCAACCAGCTCAATCTGCTGCTGAACCTCCCGATCGTGGCATCGGTGTTTTTCGCCTTCGGCCTGGTCGCCAGCCGATCTCGGCATGCCAGCAAGGCTCACATTTATCTGGCTGCGTTGGGGTTCCTCACGGTGGTGCTGCACACGATGTTCTTCGTCATGGGACACACGCAGTTCCTGCAAACAGTATCGCTGGCCTTGCTGGCGGCGACCGGCCTGCTGTCCACGCTGCAGCTCGTGTTTGTGCATGCCGAGCGATGATCCAGCTTCCGCAACGGAGAATGCCATGACATCAATGACCGGGCGCTGCGGCTGCGGCGCCGTTCGTTTCGAAGTGACCCAGGAGCCGATGCTTCGGGTGCTCTGCCATTGCACCATC
>CALBOV010000255.1 GCA_937896565.1 uncultured Salinisphaerales bacterium | reverse complement strand
GGCATCGAGCAGCGCCTGGGCGATGGCGCCGCGCACCTTCCCCTTGTCGCCGTTCGGTCGGAACGGGCTGTCCTCGGTCTGCGGCTCCGCGGTTTGCGGGTACATGTAAGTGTTGTCGAAGTACACCAGCCTGGCGCCGTGTGTGGCGCAGGCGTCGATAACGTTGCGCATCAGGATGGGCCACTGCTCCACCCAGAGCCGGGTGTCCATCGGCAGCCCGGCGGTCAGGTAGACGATCTGGGAGCCTTCGACGGCGCGCAGCGTCTGCTCGGCGTCGAGCAGATCGGCACTGAGCAGTTCATCGGTGTCGTTGACCCGCTTGGGGTTGCGGCTCACCAGCCGGATGTCGCTGGTGAAATCGCGCTTCAGCTGCACGGCGAGTTCGCGGCCGATCTGCCCGCTGGCGCCCAGAATGGTTTGCATGGCTTTGCTCCGATCGTTTTGCTCGGGACGATGATACGAAGGCTAGAATCACCCGGGGGTTCAGATAACAACGACTGAGAGGGGACACCATGGCGATTGACCTGGAGAACGTGTCGCAATCCTGGGTTCGGCGCGAGCTGGAGTTTCATGACCAGTTGGCGCGCGGCAAGCGTGGAAAGGCCACGCGGCGGGTTCAGGAGTGGTTGGCGCTGGCGGGTTTTCACACCGCGGTCGACGGTGATTTCGGGCCGGCAACCCAGAGCGCGATCCGTCAGTTTCAGGCCAAACGCAAGTTGGCGGTCACCGGCATGGTTGACGAAACCACCTGGGAAACGCTGGTCACGCCATTGCTGAAGGCGCTCAAGCCGATCGGAGTGGGCAGCAAGGATTTGCCAGCCATGGTCGCGGGCTACGCCAAACAGCACCTGGCCCAGCACCCTCGCGAGATCGGCGGCCAGAATCGGGGACCCTGGGTCCGCGTGTACACCGGCGGAAACGAAGGTGACAACTGGCCTTGGTGTGCCGGCTTCGTCAGTTTCGTGATCCAGCAGGCGGCCGGAACCCTCGGCATCAAGCCGCCCATCAAGGGCAGCGTGAGTTGCGACATTCTCGCGGCCCAGGCCAAGGAGGCCGGGTTGTTCGTCCGGGAACAGGACAGAGGCGATGTCGTATTGCCGGAGGGCAGTGTCTTCCTCAATCGCCGCACCAGTACCGACTGGACACACACGGGCTTTGTCACCCGCTTTGGCGCCGAGAGCTTCGACACCATCGAAGGCAACACCAACGACGAGGGCTCGCGCGAAGGCTATGAGGTCTGCGCACGTGCCCGTGGCTACGGCAAGCGCGACTTCATCAGCCTGGCCGGCTGGCGAACCACGACCAAAGCGGGCGCTTCCGGTAGCGGCGCCGAAGTCACCATCTCGGTGCCGACGACACCGGCGTCCGTGATCGTGGACGTCAAGCTCACGCGTTCGGACGGCGGCGAAGCACCGATTGATGTGCCATTGACCAACGGCACGGGCACGGCGCTGATCCGACCCGACCTGCGCTATATCCTGTCGGTGCGCCTCACCCATGGCCCTGCGGCCGGCTTCAAGTACACGCTCGATGTCAGCGGTGACGCCCAGCACGAGGTGGTCTGCGAGGATGGCGAGCTGCCGCAGCAGTTCGAGTCCAGCGACGGCTCCGACCTGTTGACCACCGGCATCGAGGCCGTCTCGAAATGATCGGCCGGACGCTGCTGACGGCAATGCTGATCTGGCCGTTCGCCCTCATGGCGGATACGGATACGGCGCTTCCCAACCCGGACGACATGTCGGACATCGCCAACGGCGTTGCGACACTGGTCAGAACCTTCGGCGCCGACGTGTCAGGCGACTCGGTCATCAGCGCGTCGTTCAACGGACTGCACCTCGACCTTGGCGAGGCCGGTGGACGCCTGCGCTTCAATCTCGACGGCACGACCATCGGCCTGGGAACGGATCGCAACCGTCTGGACCTGGAAGCGTCGGGCCCGATCGAGTACGGGTCCGCCATCGACACCGGTGACGACACGACCGGCGGCGATGTCTTCTCCGATGCCTATCAGCTCAGCCTGCGCTACACGCGAATCATCTGGAACGTGGGCCAGCAGGCGGAGGTGAACACGCTGCCTGATCGCAACTGCCAGCACTTCAAGAAGGTGACGGGCGCCAGTGGTTTCTGCAACGACCAGTTCTTCGAGAAGGAGTACGACTACACCCCGGATGGCTACGCCGGCAGCCAGGAGGCCGCCGATCGCAACCGGGAGCTGATCCGCCAGGAGTATCTGCGCGCCCAGGCGATCTTTCTGAATGCCAGCTCGGTCAACAAGCAGTGCATCAGTGCCGTGCGGGTCGTTGACACCGACATCGACGTCGAGTGGCAGCAGTTCCTGCCGCCCTACGTCGCCAGCCAGCTGCGTGACTGCGTGCGCAGCTCATCGCTGAAGACGTTTCGCCTCGCCGCCAATGTGGGAGCGCAGACCATCGATCCCAGCGTCACGGCCGACAGCATGGCCGTAACGGGTGAGCGTCAGGAAACGCCGTTCTCGGTCGTCGCGGCCTTCGGGATGCAGCTCGGCGATGTCAGCTCGATCAGCATCGGCGCGGCCTGGGAACGTGGTTACAGCGAGGGGGAGCTACGCCAGCAGTGCACCGACACGGGCAACAATCTGCTGTGTCAGGACGTGCGATTCGACGCCGGCGTGGAGAGCGAGAATGCCGTTGCCATGCTCGACATTCGCCGCCGCATCGGCACCGACCTCGCGATCAAGCTGGTCACCAGTCACGCGATCAGCGACTCGATCACGCGAGTATCACTCCCGCTGTACCTGAGCCGCAGTGAAGCCAATGGTGGTCTGGACGGAGGGATTGCCATGGAATGGGACTCCGAGACCGAAGAGGCTCGATTCCGCTTTTTCGTCGGCCAGACATTCTCCATCGCCGGCCAGTGAATCAGCCCTTTTTCACCGGAGCCCCCCGCCCCATGTACTCGGCCAGGTTCTTGTGCAGGTTGACCGTGCTGCGTTCCATGTACGGGTTGGGTTGCGTGCCGCGGAATCCGGCGGATTGCATGCCCAGTTGCACGGCGGCCATGTTGGAGAAATCCTGCCCCAGCACGTAGGACCAGGCCTCCTCGGTGGCCGGTGAATATTCCCACTCGGTGACCGGCTCCTCGCCTTCCGGGTAGTGCTGGTATACCGCCGCTTCGAAGATGCACTTGTTGGGGTCGTAGCCGTAGGGCCGCGCGCTGTAGCAAAGCATGTTGTTGACGGCGTGGCCGATCTGGAAATTCGGGAAGATCTGCCAGGCGGTGCCGCTCTTGCCGACATGCGCCGGATCGACCTCGGCCCAGTGCACGCCTCGGGCGGCATCACGTTCCTTCGCCGATTTGAGCCAGTGCTGGAGTACCTGTGGCCCGGGCGTGCCTTCCGGCAGTTCATCGACCAGTCGCCTGGCGGCATCCACCAGCGTTTCGGTGGTGTTGGTATTCGCCTTTTCCCAAGTGTAGACCTGCATTTCAGCCGTCGCCACGCGCGGGTCGGTACCGGAGGCGATGCGCAGCTTCGCCTTCTGGTTTTCGTCCATGCCCTTGGGCGCCTCATAGCCGATGTTGCTGTGCCGGCCCTGCGCCTTGGCCCAACCGCGAAACTCGCCGTACTTGTTGAACTCCGGGTGGGTTGTCTGCACGTGGTAGGTCTCGTTGAACGCTTCCAGCGCCACCTTCCAGTTGCAGTCGAAGATGCCCCATTTACGCCAGCGATAGCGCATGCGATGCAGCTCGAAGGGTTCGAGCATGGATGCCGCGGGTTCCAGATAATCCCGCAGCGGCTCGCAGTCCGGGTCCATGTTGATGAAGACCCAGCCACTCCAGGTGTCGACATTGACCTCGCTCAGCCGCGTGTTGTCGGCGTTGAGCGTGCCGTTCCAGTCTTCGCAGTGCGGGATATGCGTGTTTTCGCCATCTAGGTTGAAGCGCCAGCCGTGAAAGCCGCAGACGAACTGCTGCCGGCGGCCACAAGCGTTGCGGGTGCCCTTGGGCGTATCGACCAGACGTCGACCGCGATGCGGGCAGACATTGTGGAAGGCCTTGAGCTTGTCGGCGGCCGTGCGCACGACCACGATCGAGTCGTCCAGCACCTCATAGCTCAGAAACTGCCCGACCTCGGGAATCTCCTCGATGCGCCCGACCCGCAGCCACACCTTGCGCCACAAACGGTCGCGCTCGGCGCGGGCGTAGTCTTCGGATACGTAGGCTTCCGGCCCGATGGTGACCGCCTCCGACAGCGGTTCGGATGCCATGGTCTCCTGCATGTCCTCGGCCTTTTTCATGACGTTCTCCTCTCCTGCGCGTCACGCTGTCTGCTTGTCCTGGCCATCCAGCTCCAGGGACGAACCCTATTTGTCCGGACTTATAAATCCATCTCCTTCAGAACGGACACCTGACACCGGACGGCGAATTCCAGGCCGTCCGGCTCGCCCGCCCACTGCGACGAAACGGTCCCGCTACGATAACCTTATTCCCATAAAATCTCACGGTTCGAATGGTTTCGATGCGAATGCAGGTTCGTCTGGACCCGAGTCGAGCGTGCTCCGACATGAAAGGTCGAATGCGTTTCAGAGCCCACAGGAATATGAATTGTCCGGACATTTATGGAATGACTCTTCGCGCGGTCACGCCGCCGAACGCTCCGGTCTCGCTGCGGCCATCCGGGCGGTGACACGACCCGACCACAGCACGTCGTCAAGCCGCCAGATCACGACCGCGGCCCGGGTCGCCGCTTGTTGGATGCGACGCCGCCGACCACAATCCTGATAAACAGGTTCGCAGGGTCGCGCCCCACTGACGCCGGGATCGGGCGCCGACGTTCAGACCCGGTGAAGACAAGAACAAGGATGCCGATGGAGCAGCGCCGCTCGAATTCACCACAGTCCGTCACACGGGTGATCCGGATACTCGAAGCCCTTTGCGCAGCAAGCGAACCGCTGAGCCTGGCTCAGTTGAGCCGGACGCTGGACGCGCCGAAGAGCAGCGTCGCGGCCCTGCTGCGCGGGCTTGCGGAAGCTCATTTCGTGATTGTTTCGGACGGGGTCTACCGGCTGGGCCCGGCGGCCTTCGGCCTGGGCAGCGCGCTGGTGGAATCCCGGCGGCGGTTCCAGACCTCGGATCTCATCCGGGATGGCATGCGACGCCTGGCCGCCCGATCCGGCGAGACGGTGCTGTTCGCGGTGCGCGACCAGGACGGCCAGGGCATCACCTATGTCGACGTGATCGAGAGCACCGACACGGTCCGCTTCGCGGTATCGGTTGGCGACCGTCGCCCGCTGTACTGCACCTCGGGAGGCCGCGTGTTGCTCGCGGCGCTGCCGGAGGACGAGCTGCACGAGTATCTGCACACGCTCAATCCCGGACGGCTGACCGACGACACCGTGATCGACAAGGGCAAGCTGGCCGCCATCGTGGAGCAGGCACGCGCCACCGGCGTTGCGCAAACGGTCAATCAGGCCGCCAGCGGAGCGGCGGGCACGGCCGCCGCGATCCGCGACGCGACCGGCGCGGCCATCGGCGCGCTGATCGTCGCCGCGCCCTCCTCACGGCTGCACGACGCCCTGCCCGACATGGTTCGCGAGGAAGCCGAGAGGATCTCGGACAGCCTCGGGTACAGACAGTAGTCCGGACCCGGTCGACTCAGGCCGCCGGGCCGACCGGCGCGTTGGTCGCCCGCAGCCGCGCCAGTTCCTCGAGCACGTCGTCGGTATCCGCACCCAGCTCCGGCGCGGCACCGGCCACGCCGCCGGGCGATCGCGAAAACCAGGTCGGCACGCCCGGATAGCGCACCGGCCCATGCGGTGAATCCACCGTCTCGAAGAATTCCGCGGCGTTCAGGTGCTCGTTGTGCAGCAGCTCCTCGGGCGTGCGCAGCGGCGCGGCCGGAATGCCCAGTTCACGCAGCAGGTCCAGCCATTGCCCGGTCGTGCGTTGCAGGAACACGTCGGCCAGCAATCCGTAGATCTTGTCGATGCACTTGGCGCGCAGCTCCAGCGTCGCATAAGCCGGATCATCGGCCCACGTGGGCTGCACCGCATCGACGAACAGTCGCCAGTGCTTGTCGTTGTAGATCAGCGCCGACACGTAGCCGTCGCTGGTCCGGTAGGGCTTGCGATTCGGCGCGACGGCGCGCGGGTAATGTGCCGGCCCGGTCGGCGGCGTGAACAGGGCGCCGTTGGCGTGCTCGACCAGCATGAACGCCGCCATGGTCTCGAACATGCCGACCTCCACTTCCTGCCCCTCGCCGGTGCGCTCGCGGTGGAACAGGGCCATGGTGGTCGCGTAAAGCGCGGTCAGGCCCGCGATCTTGTCCGCCATGATCGTGCCCACGTAGCTTGCCTCGCCGGTGAGCATCTGCTGCACCGCCGGCAGCCCGCATTCGGCCTGGATGGTGTCGTCGTAGGCCGGCTGGTCGCGATCCGGACCGCGGCGGCCATAGCCGTAGCAGTTGGTGTAGACGATGCCGGGATTGATCGCGGCGACCTCGTCGTAGCTGAGCCCGAGCCGGGCGATGGCCTTGGCCCGCATGGAATGCACGAACACGTCGGCATGCCGGATCAGTTCGCGAACCGCCGCCCGCCCCTCGTCGCTGCGCAGGTCCAGTACCACGCTGCGCTTGCCCCGGTTCACGTTGGCGAAGATGCCGCTCATGCCCGGTGCCGGCCCGCAGGAAATGTAGCGGACGCCGTCTCCCTCGGGCGGTTCGATCTTGATCACCTCGGCGCCCATGTCCGCCAGGATCTGCGTGCAGTACGGCCCCATGACCATGGCGGTCAGATCAACCACCCGAATCCCGGCCAGCGGCCCCTTGCCCTTCGAGGGCTTGCCCATCGCGTCATCCTCGCGCTCTCGTTCTGCGGGGGATTCTTTCACCGCGAGCGTACATATTCCAGTCCGTTGCGTTAATATCGGCACATCGATGCCGCCAACAATGACTCCGATTCCCGCAGACGCGCACGGCCAACCATGGATTTCGCACTTTCCGACGACCAACAGAACATCCGGGACGCGATCCTGAAACTCTGCTCCGGGTTCTCCGCCGACTACTGGCTGGAGCGCGACCGGTCCGGCGAGTTTCCGCAGGAGTTCTTCAACGCGCTGGTCGAAGGCGGCTGGCTGGGCATCGCGATGCCGACGGAGTACGGCGGCTCGGGGCTGGGCATTACCGAGGCGGCGGTGATGATGCAGGCCATCGCCGAGTCCGGCGCCGGGATGACCGGGGCCTCCAGCGTGCATATCCCCGTGTTCAGCGTGCAGCCGGTGGTGCTGTTCGGCACCGAGGAACAGAAGTCACGCATCCTGCCCCGCGTGGTCACCGGCGAGGACCGCGTGTGCTTCGGCGTCACCGAGCCCAACGCCGGACTCAACACCACCGAGATCAAGACCCGCGCCGAGCGCCGCGACGGCGGCTACCTGATCAACGGCGAGAAGATCTGGATTTCCACCGCGCAGG
>CALBOV010000254.1 GCA_937896565.1 uncultured Salinisphaerales bacterium | reverse complement strand
CGCCGGTCGCGCCAGTCGACGAACCCCAGCAGCCAGTCCGGCGATCCCGTGTTGATCTCGACATGTTCGAACGCCAGCACGTCGGCAATGGCCGTGTTGGGCAGCAGCCAGGTCTCACCGTTGAGCGAGATCAGGGCACCGTAAATCTGTTCGGGCAACGCGTTGTCCGGGTTATCCATGCCCCGCCTCCTGGTCGCGGCCCAGCACGGATTCGATCTCGCTGAGCAACTGGGCTTCCTGGTACGGCTTGATCAGATAGCGGTTGACCCCGATGCGGGCCGCCCGCTCACGGTGTTTGTCGCCGGAACGCGAGGTAATCATGATGATCGGCAGATCGGCGAGTTCGGGCGTGTTGCGCACGTAGGTCGCCACCTCGAAGCCGTCCACGCGCGGCATCTCGATGTCCAGCAGCATGACGTCCGGCCGGTCGCCCTGAAGCTGCGCCATCGCGTCCATGCCGTCCTTGGCCGTCGTGACCAGGTAACCGTTGCGCGTCAGCAGGCGTTCGGCCACGCGACGCATGGTGATCGAGTCGTCGACGACCATCACCGTCAGCTCGTCGCTGCCCTGCGCGGGTTCCGCCGACGCGGTGTCCAGCACCGGTTGCAGGCTGGCGTACTGCGCATCAGCACGCAGCAGCGCCGCGAGATCGAGAATCAGCACGACCTCGCCGTCCGGCATGATCGTGGCGCCGGCCATGCCGGCGATGGCGCCAACCTGCGGGCCAACCTGCTTGGACACGATTTCGCGATTGCCCTGCAACTGATCGCAGACCAGCGCCACGCGCCGCTCGGCGCCGCCCAGACCCTCGGTGTAGGCGGTCAGAATCACCGGCAGATTGCGCGCATCGAAGGATTCCGGTGTCGGCACGCCCAGCAGGCTTCCGACGTAACGGACCGAGTAACGCTCGCCGCCGTACTCGAAGCTCGGCTCCTCGCTGGCGGCGAGGCGGCCGACGTCGTCGGCCGGGATGCGCGCGATCCCCTGCACGCCGCCGATCGGCACCGCGTAGGTTTCGTCACCAACCGACATCAGCAACGCGCGGCTGATGGCCAGCGACAGCGGCAGCCGGATCACGAACCGCACACCCTTGCCGAGTTCGGATCGCACGTCGACCGAACCGCCCAGGTGCTTGACCTCGGCGCCGACCACATCCATGCCCACGCCGCGCCCGGCGACCTGGCTGAGACTGTCAGCCGTCGAGAACCCCGGCTCGAAGATGAACTGCGCGACGGCCTCGTCCGAGGGCTCCGCCGTCGGACTCAGCAGGCCACGCTCCACCGCCTTCTGGCGGATCTTGAGCAGGTCCAGACCCCGACCATCGTCGGCGACCTCCATGACCAGCTGCGTGCCCTCGCGACGCAGCCGCACATCGATGCGCCCGGTTTCCGGCTTGCCGGCGGCGACACGATCATCCGGCGCCTCGATGCCGTGATAGACGGCGTTGCGCAGCAGATGCTCCAGCGGACCGGTCATGCGCTCGAGCACGTTGCGGTCCATCTCGCTCTCGATCCCCTCGAACTCGGCCGTCACGGCCTTGCCGAACTCGGAGGCGGTCTGCCGCACCACACGTTGCAGACGCTGCACCTGACGCGAGAACGGCACCATCAGCGTGCTCATCAACCCCTGCTGCAACGAGGTGTTGATCTGTCCCTGGTGACGCAGCATGCCGTCGACTTCGGTGACCTGCAGCGACAGCGTCTCGTGCAGGTTCCCCAGGTCGGCCACGGACTCGTTCAGGGCGCGCGAAAGCTCCTGCATGCGCGTGTACCGATCCATCTCCAGCGGATCGAACTCGTCCTCGTAACGATCCTCCTCCTGATCGGAGCGGCCCTGCTGCCGAGCCTGGATCTGGGCATCGGTTTCCAGTTCCATCTGCCGCAACTGCGCACGCGTGCGATCGATGGTCTGCTGCAATTCGTTGAGCTGGTTGGCCAGACTGCTGGCCTGCTGTTCCAGCCGCGAGTGGAAGATGCCGACCTCGCCCGCCTGGTTCAGCATGGTGTCGAGCTGTTCCACGGTGACGCGCGCCGTCTCGCGACGCACCACGGCCTGCTCGTCCTGCACGGCGGGCGGTGTCCAGAACAGGCGCTCGTCCCATTCCCGAATCTCGGGCTCGGCCGGCTCGGACGACGCTGCGGATTCAGGCTCGGCAGCCGCTGTCAGCCGCTCATCTTCACTGTCGACGATCCATTCGTCATCGACGGGCGCGATCGACGGCTCGGCCGGCTCATCGAAATCGGCGACCATGGGCTCGCTGACGGTCGGCTCTTCCGGCGGCGGTGCCACCGATTCGGCGACCGGCTCCTCCACGACGGGATCGACCAGCGCGGAATCAGGCGTCGTCGGAAGGCGCAGGCCGCGATCGATTTCATCGATGACGGCCGCCAACCGCTCCGCGCCAACCTCCGCGTCGCGCAGCCACCTCGGGGTGAACTGGCCTCCGGGCAGTTGCAACTCCAGTTCGGATTCCAGCGCATGTGTCTGCTCACCCAGCGCCTGCAGGCCGGCGACACGCGCGCCGCCCTTGAGCGTGTGCAGACAGCGACGCACGGTCGCCACGGCATCGGGCTGGCGGGACGGGTCCGCGGCCAGCCCGGACAGTGCGGCGCCCATCTCGTCCAGCAGTTCACCGGCCTCGGACAGGAAGATGTCGACGACTTCGGCATCACCTTCCTCTGCCTCGGTCACCGGCTGTTCCGGCAGCGACCCAACGCCCTCCGGCGCCGCAATCTCGTCGGTTCCCGACACATCGGATGCGCGGCCCATCCCGACATCGCCCATCGGTTCGACAGGTTCACCGTCGGTGGGCAGATCAACCGCCAGCGTCTGCTCCACGCCCCGATCCGGCGGCGCCGCGTCCACGACAAGATCGGGCTCGTCCGCGGGACTCGCAAGCTCCGTCGCTTCCGGCGCGACGACGTGCAACACGTCCTCCGGAGCGACAGCCGACTGACTGACGTCCGGTATCGCCGCAGGCTCATCAACCGCCACCACCGGGGCGGCGGCCACCTCAATCTCGGACTCGGGCTCCGCCGCGGCCAGATCGCCCTGACGGCCGAGGCGCTCCAGATCCTCGATGTCATCAAGCACCCGGCGGGGATCGACGATTTCGGCGCGCTCCAGCTGGTCGACCAGCGCGTGCAGACCGTCGACCACGTTGTGCAACTGGCTGACCACCGCGACATCACGGGACAGGCGTCCGGCAAGCAGTTCACCGACGGCGTCCTCCAGCCGGTGACTGACGTTGCCAAGCCCCGTCAGGCCGGTCGTCCGGGCACCACCCTTGAGCGTATGCAGCGCGCGAATCATCTCGTCCAGCGGCTGGTCGCTGGCCGGCGTTTCCTCGAACACCGCGAACGCGCGGTCAATCACCTGCAACAATTCCCGGGCTTCCTCGGCGAAGGTCGCCGCAAGCTCCGCGTCGAAATCATCATCCGGCGCCGACACGACGGCCGGCGTCGGCTCGGCCGCGTCTTCCGCCTCGGTCGACACGACATCGGGCGAATCCATCGGCGGATCGACCTCGACCACCGCCTCCACCGATGAGGCGACGGACGAATCTTCCGCCTGCTCGAACAACGGTGATTGCTGCTCCGGCATGCTCACGGCCAGACCGGAACGATGGGCGTCGAGCAACTGATAAATGTGCTCCACCCCATCGTCCATCGCGGCAAACCACGTCGCGTCCGGGGGCTCGGCGCCGGCGGTATCCCGGGCGAGCACGCGCTCGCGCAGCGACGCGGCGCGTTCCTTGACGTCGTCGATGTCCGCCATGCTCGCGCTGCCCTTGAGCGTGTGCAGCGCCTCGGCCACCTTGCGAGCGTGGTGCTCGGCATTCGGCGTGGTCTTCCAGGCCTGAATCTGCTGCTCGATGCCATCCAGCAGTTCGGCCGCCTCGTCGGTGAAGGTCACGATCAGCCGACGCCGCGCGCTGGACTTGCGGACATCCTCCGGCAGTTCGCGGTGGGCCTCGGCGGCGCGGTCGCGCAGACCTTGCAGGCCGGGCCGTTCGAGCACGCCCGCCTCGTCGGCGTCCAGCCAGGCGTTGAGCTCGGTCATCGTCTCGTAGATCAGCGAGCGCTCTGCGTCGCCAAGACCCAGCCCGGCGGTCATCACCGTCTCGCAGAGATCCTCCAGCTCGGAGACCAGCTCGGACACTGATTCCAGCGACAGCGACGCCGAGGCGCCCGCCACCGTGTGCAGTGCACGGACCAGGTCCTGCGTCACCGGGAACCGACCGTGCTCGTTGGCCGGTTGCGACTCCAGCCACAGACGCATGGTCTCCAGGTGCTGCCGCGCGTCCTCGCGGAAAATGCGATGAATCTCGGGGTCGTAGTCGTCCGCGGCCTCGTCGATCTGCAGGCCGCGGGCCACGCGATCGGTACGTGCGACCAGCGCGTTGGCCTGCTCGCCCAGCGGTTCGCCGTCGCGGAAACTCCCGATCACACCCGGCAACGCCTCCACGGCCTGCTCCAGTGTGCTGACCACGGCGGGCGTGACGCTCAACGCGCCCTCCAGACAGCGGTTGAGCATGTGTTCAACCGACCAGCCGAATTCACCGATGTCGTCGGCGCCGACCATGCGGCCGCTGCCCTTGAGGGTATGGAAGGCGCGCCGGATGGTCGTCAGCGTCTCCCTGTCCTCGGTGTTGCGCAGGAAGGTGGGCAGATGTCCCTGAAGCGTCTCCAGCACCTCCGCTGCTTCCTCGAGAAACACCTCGCGAATCTCGGGATCGATGGCATCCGGCGCCGCGGGCTCGGGCGGCTCAACAGCCTCGGCGGGGGCATCGACCACTTCCGG
>CALBOV010000253.1 GCA_937896565.1 uncultured Salinisphaerales bacterium | reverse complement strand
TTGGCGAAGTTCGACAGCGACCAGTAGCCGAGACCGAACTTGCGGCGGAAGAAGTTGATGTAACGGTTGGATGCAATCAGCGCCTCGTAGGCCACGTCGCCGGCCAGCGCGATCGTGCGGTGATAGCGGGTGATCACGTCGAACAGATCACCGTGGAGAATCAGCAGGCGGCGCCCGTCCACCGTTTCGTGGACCGCCTCGTTGACGACGCGGATGTTGCCCAGCGTCAGACGGTAGTCGACAAACTTGCGGAGGAACTCGTCATGGTTCCCCGTGACATAGTGCACCCGCGTGCCGCGCTTGGACTTCGTGAGGATCTTGCGCACGACATTGGTATGCTCCTGCGGCCAGAAGAACTGTTTCTTGAGCTTCCAGCCGTCGACGATATCGCCGACCAGGTACAGATCTTCGCAGGTCACACCCTTCAGGAAGCGGGTCAGCTTCTCGGCCTGGCATCCGGCGGTCCCCAGATGGACATCCGAGATAAAGACGGTGCGGTAGTGGGTGCGCTCAGATTCGGCCATGGCGGATACACGTCGGGCAGATTGATCCGGCCATGGTCACCGGCGCACATGACACTGAGGCGACAATGCGGTGACCCTTTCGTGACAACAACCCTGTCGACTCGCGATCTTCGTCAAGACCGTGGACAATGGCGTCGCTCGGTGAGGTCTGGCCGCCTGGCCGGGCAAAAACACGCCGTGGACCCCGGGGACATAGGACCATGACAACATCCCGCGCTCAGTTGGACGAACAACTGGAACTCGTCTGGTTCCGACAGATCGTCGAACGCGCACCGGATGCCATCGTCGTCATCGACAGCAGTGGCAAGATCATCCTGGTCAACCGGCAGACCGAGCGTCTGTTCGGATATGCCCGCGCCGACATGCTGGGCGCCCAGCTGGAGATGCTGGTTCCCGAGCAGTACCGCGACGGGCATGCCCGATTTCGCGATGCGTACTTTCTCGAACCCAAGGTCCGCGAAATGGGCGCCGGCCTGGAACTCAGCGGCCGCAAGCAGGACGGCACCGAATTCCCGATCGAGATCAGCCTGAGCCCGCTGGACACCGAGCGCGGGCTGTTCGCTGCGGCGGCCATTCGTGACGCCACTCACCGACGCAAGGCCCAGCGCCAGTTCCGGAATCTGCTGGAGGCCGCGCCCGACGCGATGGTGATCATCGACAGCTCTGGCGACATTGCCCTGGTCAACGCCCAGGCCGTCGGAATGTTCGGTTTCGCGCGCGAAGAGATGATCGGCCAGAAGGTGGAGATGCTGATCCCCGAGCACCTGCGCGGCTCCCACTCCGGACACCGCGACCGGTATTTCGAAAGCCCCAAGGTCCGCGAAATGGGTGCCGGCCTGGAACTCAGCGGGCGCCGCAAGGATGGCAGCGAATTCCCGATCGAGATCAGCTTGTCACCGCTGGAAACCGATGACGGCATGTTCGCGACCGCGGCGGTCCGCGACATCACCGA
Organism: uncultured Salinisphaerales bacterium; assembly: GCA_937896565.1. Classification (GTDB taxonomy): domain Bacteria; phylum Pseudomonadota; class Gammaproteobacteria; order Nevskiales; family OUC007; genus Abyssibacter. Next base: position 15,434 of record CALBOV010000253.1, on the reverse strand, counting down.
CCGCAAGTTCGCCCAGCGCAAGCTCACCGAATACGCCCGCACGCTGGAAGCCAGCAATGTGCAGCTCGAGCAGTTCGCCTACATCGCCTCCCACGATCTGCAAGCGCCGCTGCGCAACATCGTCGGCTTCAACGAGTTGTTGCGCCGCAAGCTGTCGGCGCATGCCGCCGCGGACGATCTGGAACTGTTCGACATCATCGACGAATGCGCCCGGCGCATGCAGGCACTGATCGACGGCCTGCTGGCGCTGTCCCGGGTCAACCAGACCAAGGTCGACTGGAAGCCGATTCCGCTGCAGCAAATCGTCGACCATGCCTGCCTGCAACTGCAGAGCACGCTGTCGGACGCTGGCGCCACGGTCACGACGGACCCACTACCGACCGTGGAAGGCGACGAGTCGCTGCTGACCCAGCTGATGCAGAACCTGATCAGCAACGCCATCAAGTTTCAGCCGGCGGGCTCCAAGCCGCAGGTACACATCAGCGCACAGGAAGACGAACTGGGCCGACAGGTCATCCAGGTTCGTGACAATGGCATCGGCATCGATCCCGAGCAGATCCAGAGCATCTTCACGATGTTCCGTCGCCTGCACACCACTGACGACTACGCGGGCACCGGAATCGGCCTGTCGATCTGCCAGAAGATCGTCGATCTGCACGGCGGGCAGATCCGCGCGGAATCCCAGCCCGGCGAGGGGACATCGTTCTATCTCGCGCTCCCGGGCGCCGCGCCAAAGGCGTGACGCCTGGCGACACCCGTCGCCCCGTCTTGAACGACAGTCGCCGATCTAGCGCTTGCGCTTCGCCGCCGACGCCGGACGCTTCTTCTTTTTCACGGCGCCTTTCGGTTTGGATTTCGGCTTGCCACCCTTGCCAGCCGACGGCGACTCGGCGGGCGCACCGGACGGCCGCTCCTCGAACACGCGGATCGACAGTTTCTGCCCGCAGACCCGCACGCCCTTGAGATGCTGGAAGATCTCCTTGGGCATCCCCTTGGGAAGATCGACCACGGAAAACCGCTCCCGCAATTCAACGCGTCCGATCGTGCCGGCGTCGATGCCGGCCTCGTTCGCGATCGCACCGACGATATTGCCAGGCTTCACCGCGTGCTCCCGACCCACCGCGATCCAGTACCGGTCGTAGCCATCGGGAACCGCCCGCTGCCCGCGCTCCCGACGGCGGGCACGCTTGTCCGCCGTCGCTTTCGCCGCGGTTGGCGGCACCTTGATCTCGTCCGACGCGCTCAGCAGAAACGGTTGACCACGGTTCAGCTCCGCTGCCAGCGACGCCGCCAGATCGGCGACGCTCATGCCGGTGTCATCGGCCATCTGCTCCACCAGGGACCGGTAGGCATCCAGGCCCGCCGCATGGTGTTCGCGCAGCCGCTCGGCCAGACGCTGACGCCGCATGGCGTTCACCGTCTCCACGGTGGGTAGCGCCATCGGCTCCACCGTGCTGCGGGTGACCTTGCCGATCAGCGACAGCATGCGCTGCTCGCGCGGCTGCACGAACAGGATGGCCACTCCGGCGCGCCCGGCACGCCCGGTCCGACCGATGCGGTGCACGTAGACCTCGGGATCGCCGGGCATGTCGTAGTTGAAGACATGACTGATCCGCTCGACATCCAGCCCCCGCGCCGCGACATCCGTGGCAACGACCACGTGAATCCGTCCGTCGCGCAGCCGCTGCACCGTCTGTTCGCGCTGTTCCTGGGTCAGGTCACCACTCAGCGCCTCGGCCGCCAGTCCCCGCGCGCGAAGAAAATCGGCAACATCACCGGTCGCCGCCTTGGTCCGCACGAACACCATCGCGGCATCCACCGGCTCGACCTCCAGCAAACGCGCCAGCAACTCCGGCTTCTGCGCGGCGGACACCTTGACGAAACGCTGCTCGATCGTCGCGGCGGCCTTGGTCTCCTGCTTGACCCGAACCTGAACCGGTTCGCTCAGATGCTCGTTGGCGATCCGCTCGATCGGCTTGGGCATCGTCGCGGAGAACAGCGCGATCTGCCGGTCGTCGGGTGTATGACTCAGCACCCACTCGACGTCGTCGATGAACCCCATGCGGAGCATTTCATCGGCTTCGTCGAGCACCAGCATCTTCAGCTGCGAGACATCCAGCGCGCCCTTGCGCATGTGATCCATGACCCGCCCCGGCGTGCCGACGACGATATCGACACCGGCACGCAGCGCCCGGGTCTGCGGCGGATACGGAGCACCGCCGTAGACCGACACCACGCGACACCCCGACAGGCCGGCGGCATAGGTTTCGAAGGCCTCGGCCACCTGCTGGGCAAGCTCTCGCGTCGGCGCCAGCACCAGCGCGGACGGCGCGCGTCGCCCGGACGGTGCCGGCTCTTCCGAAAGCATGGCCAGCAGCGGCAACGCGAACGCCGCTGTCTTGCCGGTGCCCGTCTGCGCCAGGCCCAGGACATCGCGCCCTTCCAGCAGCAGCGGGATCGCCTGCGCCTGGATCGGGGACGGCGTGGAATAGCCCAGTGACGTCACCGTGGTGACGAGAGCGTCGGGCAGGCCGAGCGCGGCAAAGCCTGACGGCGAGGAATCAGTGTCCAAGGGAAATCTCGGGGGTGCGTCGACGCGAGGCCGCGTCGGGACAACCGGTTGAGGTCGTCAGAAAGACCCGACGGGCCGGTCAGACCGTGGCCGTCGGAACAACAAGCCGCACAGTATACGGCGACACACCACACCGGTCACTCAACGGCCCGGCGCCGCCGCGGTTCATCACCCGGGCCAGCGACACGCTACGCGGTGATCGCCGCGTAGTGAAAGCGCAGGTGATCCTCGATGAAGCTGGCGATGAAGTAGTAGCTGTGATCGTAACCGCCATGCATGCGAATCATGGCGGGATAACCGGCCTCCTCGCAGGCCGCCTCCAGGCGCTCGGTCTTGAGTTGCTCCTCCAGGAAGTTGTCCGCCGAGCCCTGATCGACCAGCAGCGGCAGATGATGCTCGGTGCGCCCGATCAACGCCACGGTGTCGTACTCGGCCCACGCGGCCGGATCATCACCGAGATACGCGCCCAGCGCCTTCTGTCCCCAGGGCACACCGGCCGGGTTGACGATGGGCGAAAACGCCGACGTCGACCGATACCGCTCCGGATTGCGCAGCGCGATCATCAGAGCGCCATGTCCGCCCATGGAGTGGCCGGCAATCGCGCGGCGGCCATCCAGCGGCAACGCGGACTCGACCAGCGCCGGCAGCTCGTCCACCACGTAGTCGTACATCCGATAGTGGGTGGACCACGGCGACTGCGTGGCGTTGACGTAGAACCCGGCGCCCAGGCCGAAGTCGTAGGCGCCCTCGGGGTCGTCCGGCACACCTTCGCCTCGCGGGCTGGTGTCCGGCATGACCAGCGCCAGCCCGAGCTGGGCCGCGACGCGCTGAGCACCGGCCTTGGTGGAGAAATTCTCGTCCGTGCAGGTCAGGCCGGACAACCAGTACAACACCGGCACGGGCCGCTCGCTGACCTGCGGAGGCAGGTACACCGAAAACGTCATTCGGCATTGGGTTACCGCCGAGTCGTGCTGGTAACGGCGTTGCTCGCCACCGAAGACGAGCTTGGTATCGACCAGTTCGAGATCAGACATCAGTAGTGAATCACCGAGCGAATGGATTGGCCCTCGTGCATCAGGTCGAAGGCAGTGTTGATCTCTTCCAGCGGCATGGTGTGGGTGATGAAGGTGTCCAGTTCGAACTCGCCGTCCATGTAGCGCTGCACGTAATCCGGCAGTTCGCTCCACCCCTTGACGCCACCGAAGGCCGTGCCGCGCCAGACGCGACCGGTAACCAGCTGGAACGGCCGCGTGGAAATTTCCTCGCCGGCACCGGCCACGCCGATGATCACCGACTCGCCCCAGCCCTTGTGGCAGCACTCCAGCGCCGATCGCATCACATGGACGTTGCCGATGCATTCGAAGGAGTAGTCGACGCCGCCATCGGTCATGTCGACGATGACCTCCTGGATCGGCTTGTCGTAGTCCTTGGGATTGACCACGTCGGTCGCGCCCAGCTGCCGGGCGATCGGGAACTTCGATTCGTTGATGTCGATGGCGATGATGCGACCCGCCTTGGCCATGGTCGCGCCGATGATCGCCGACAGACCAATGCCACCCAGACCGAAGATGGCCACCGTATCGCCGGGCTGCACCTTGGCCGTGTTCATCACCGCGCCCATACCGGTGGTCACGCCACAGCCGAGCAGGCAGACCTTCTCCAGCGGTGCATCCTTGCTGATCTTCGCCAACGCGATTTCCGGCAGCACCGTGTACTCGGAGAAGGTCGACGTTCCCATGTAGTGAAAGATCGGCTGCCCGTCGATGGAAAAGCGCGACGTGCCGTCGGGCATCAAGCCCTTGCCCTGAGTGGCACGGATGGCCTGACAGAGATTGGTCTTGCCGGACGTGCAGAATTTGCACTCGCCGCATTCCGGCGTGTAGAGCGGGATGACGTGATCGCCCACCGAGACGCGGGTCACGCCCTCGCCCACGGCCTCGACGACGCCACCACCCTCGTGGCCGAGGATGGACGGAAAGATGCCTTCCGGGTCGGCGCCGGACAGCGTGTAGGCATCGGTATGGCAGACTCCGGTCGCTACCAGACGCACCAGCACTTCGCCCGCCTTGGGCGGTGCAAGGTCCACGGTTTCGATACTCAGCGGCTTGCCCGCCTCCCAGGCCACTGCCGCGCGCGTCTTGATGACATCCATCTCCAGCTTTCTCCAATTCCTGTTTGTGGCCGGAGTGTAGGGAATCGGGGTCGCGATCTCACGCGTAGAAGCACGTATCCGACCGACTTGCTAAATTTCGCCGCCCCGACGACACGCAGGTCCGCAGCACATGAGCCAGCCCAGCCCCGCCATCGGCACGCCGTTCTCCCCTCATGCAACCCGCCTGATGCTGCTTGGCAGCGGCGAGCTGGGCAAGGAAGTCGCCATCGAGGCTCAGCGACTCGGCCTGGAAGTGATCGCGGTGGACGGCTACGCCAACGCGCCGGCGATGCAGGTCGCCGATCGCTCGCACGTGGTCAGCATGCTGGATGCCGCGGCACTGCGCCGCGTGATCGAAACCGAACGGCCGGATTTCATCGTGCCGGAGATCGAGGCCATCGCCACCGCCGAACTGATCGAACTCGAAAAGGAAGGCTGGAACGTCATCCCCACGGCGCGCGTGGCCAATCTGACCATGGACCGCGAGGGCATCCGCCGGCTGGCCGCGGAAACGCTGGAGCTTCAGACATCTCCATACCGCTTCGCCGACAGCCTCGCCGAGGTGCGCGCCGCCGTCGACGCGGTCGGCCTGCCCTGCGTGATCAAGCCGGTGATGAGCAGCTCCGGCAAAGGCCAGAGCGTCATCCGGAGCGAAGCAGACATCGAGCCGGCCTGGACCTATGCGCAGGCCGGTGGCCGTGCCGGCGCCGGTCGCGTCATCGTCGAGGGCTTTGTCGATTTCGACTACGAGATCACGCTACTGACCGTGCGCCATTCGGGCGGCATCAGCTTCTGCGCCCCGATCGGTCATCGGCAGGAGGACGGCGATTACCGCGAGTCCTGGCAGCCGAATCCGATGTCCCAAATGGCACTGTCCCGCGCCCAGGACATCGCTCGCTCGATCACCGATGCCCTGGGCGGGTTCGGTGTGTTCGGTGTCGAGTTGTTCGTGAAAGACGACACCGTGTGGTTCTCCGAAGTCTCTCCGCGCCCGCATGACACCGGCATGGTCACGATGATCTCCCAGGATCTCAGCCAGTTCGCGCTGCACGTGCGCGCCATTCTCGGCCAGCCCGTGCCGGCGATCCGCCAGCTTGGGCCATCAGCCTCCGCGGCGCTGCTGGTCGAAGGTGACATCCAGGCCCCACGTTTCGGCAACCTGGATCAGGCACTCACCGAGCCAGGCACCCAGCTCCGCCTGTTCGGCAAGCCGGCGGTGAAGGGACGCCGTCGCATGGGCGTTGCGCTGGCGACGGACGACACCGTGGAGACTGCTCGCGACAAGGCGATTCGAGTCCGCGAGGCGTTGGGCGTCGTCACCGACTGACGTCGAGACTCAATGGGCGTCACCGCGCGCCTGGATCTCGCCAACCGACGGCCGGTCCCCACCCCCGCCCTTACGGCGCCAGTCATGAAAGCGCTCGACCCAGCGTAGAACGCCTTCGGGCTTGTGCGCGTTCTTCCACTGGCCGGCCGCGTACTTGTTCGCCTCCGACAGCGTCGGATAGACGTGGATGGTGCCCATGATCTTGTTCAGCCCGAGGCCATGGCGCATGGCCAGCGTGTATTCGGCCAGCAATTCGGCGGCGTGTTCGCCGACGATGGTCACACCAAGAATCTTGTCCTTGCCGGGCACGGTCAGCACCTTGACGAAGCCGTGGGCTTCGGAGTCGGCAATGGCCCGGTCGAGGTCGTCGATGCCGTAGGTGGTGACCTCGTAGGCGACGCCCGCCTCCTTGGCCGAAGTCTCGTTGTGACCGACATGGGCAACCTCCGGATCGGTGAAGGTCGCCCAGGGCACGACGGAGTAGTCGACCCGGAACCGCTTGAACTGACCGAACAGCGCATTGACCGCGGCGTACCAGGCCATGTGCGAGGCGGTGTGGGTGAACTGGTAGGGCCCGGCCACATCGCCCGCGACGAAGATGTTCGGGTATTTCGTACGCAGGAAATCGTCGGCGACGATGGTGCGGTCGGTTTCGATCCCCAGCGTTTTCAGGCCGTAGCCGGTCAGCCGCGCCTTGCGGCCGAGCGCCAGCAAGACGCGGTCGAAGGCGATGCGCTGCTCGTCACCCTCCGGGGTCTCCACGACAAGCTGCGGCTGACCATCCACGATCTCCACCGCCTTGCCCCGATGGCCGGTCCGGACGTCGATCCCCTCGCGGCGAAAGCGCTCGGCGACCGCATCGCAGACCTCGGGATCCTCCCGACCCATGATCCGCTCGGCCATTTCGACCTGGGTGACCCGCGCACCCAGTCGGGAGAACGCCTGCGACAGCTCGCAGCCGATCGGCCCGCCGCCCAGCACGAGCAGGCGCTCCGGCAGTTCACGCAGGTTCCACACGGTGTCCGAGGTCAGGTACTCGACCTGGTCCAGGCCGGGAATCGGCGGCACCAGGGGCTCCGCACCAGCGGCGATGATGATGGATCGCGTGGTCAGCACGCGGCCGTCGACCTCCACCGTCCAGGGCGAGGTGATCGTGGCGCGACCCTGGATCACCTCCACGCCCATGCCCTCGTAGCGCTCCACCGAATCATGCGGCTCGATGTCGCGGATCACCCGCTGCACCCGCTCCATGATGTCGGCGAACTCGACCGTGGCCGAGGCGTCTCGAATGCCAAATTCCTGCGACCTTGCGATCTGCGACAGCAGCTTGGCGGACTTGAGAATCGCCTTGGACGGCACGCAGCCGAAGTTGAGGCAGTCACCTCCCATCTTGTGCTGCTCGATGAGCGTGACCTTGGCCCGCGTCACCGCGCCAATGTAGGCGCTGACCAGCCCGGCCGCGCCACCGCCGATGACGACCAGATTCCGATCGAATGATTTCGGCTTGTCCCAGCCCTTGTACACGCGACGTGCCTTGATCCAATCCATGAGCTTCTTGGCAATCAACGGAAAAATGCCCAGCAGCACGAAGGAACCGATCAGACCCGGTGAGGCGATGTCGCCGAGACTGGAAATCTGCGACAGCTGCGTCCCGGCGTTTACGTAGACCACGGTGCCCGCCAGCATTCCGGCCCAGCTCACGACCGCGTAGGTGACGGTGCGGATCGGCGTCAGTCCCATCGCCAGGTTTATGACGAAGAACGGGAATGCCGGCACCAGGCGCAATCCGAACAGATAGAACGCGCCGTCCTTTTCCACGCCGCGATTGATCGCCTCCAGCCGCTTGCCGTATTTCGCCTGGACCGTGTCCCGCAGCAGAAAGCGGGCGATCAGAAAGGCCAGCGTCGCCCCGGTGGTCGACGCAATCGATGCCAGCACGGTGCCGATCACCACACCGAAGATGGCCCCGGCTGCGAGCGTAAGAATCGCCGCGCCCGGCAGCGACAGCGCGGTGACAGCGACGTAGACGCCGACGAAACCCAGCGCGGTGGCGAGCGGGTTCGCATCGTAGAACGCGGCGATCGCGGCTTGCTGATCCTTGATGAAGGCCAGCGAAAAAAAGCGACCCAGATCCAACGCAAAGAAGGCCGCGATGGCGGCCACGATGGCTATCAATAGAACTACGCGCGAACGCGTCATGCGACTCTCCCTGTCCTCGCCGTGTGCGCAATAGACCCGATCAGCAACGGCGGCTTGTCATGCGAGTCTTGAGTATAGGTCCCTAAGTCGTCATCAAACCCCGGCATAATGGCGCGAGGGATTCAGGGAGTGACCGAGTTCGCCGTCATGAGCGACAAATCCGAATTGCTGGCTTCGCTCAAGATCGAGCGGGAACCCGAAACGGACCGCGGCGGTTCGAAATGGATCGCCCTGACGCTGATCGCCCTGGTGCTGATCGCTGTCATCGCAACCGCCGGCTGGTCGCTCACACGCGGCGGCGACGCCGTGGCGATCCGCACGGCCATCGCGACATCGGCCTCTTCGCGTTCGACCGCCGGCCTGTCGGTGCTGGATGCCTCCGGCTATATCGTCGCCCGGCGCAGTGCCACGGTCTCCGCCAAGATCACCGGCAAGGTCACCGAGGTGATGATCGAGGAAGGCCAGCGGGTCGAGGCCGGCGACATCATCGCCACGCTGGAAGATACCAACGAAGGCGCCCAGCTCGCGCTGGCGCAGGCGCAACTCGCCGCGGCGCGCAGTGAACTGGCGCAGCTGGAAGTCCGACTGCGGGACGCCCGCCGCATCGACCAGCGCAACCGCGAGCTCGCCGCACAGGGTCTGGTCAGCGAGGCGGTGCGCGACAGCGCCCACGCCGACGCCGAAGCACTGGCCGCACAACTGGAAGCCGCCAAGGAGAGCGTCAAGGTGGCCGAACGCAGCGTGGACGTGCGCCAGCGCCAGCTGGATGAAACCGTCGTGCGGGCACCGTTCTCCGGCATCGTCACCGTGAAGGCCGCGCAGGTCGGCGAAATCGTCTCGCCGCTATCGGCCGGCGGCGGCTTCACCCGTACCGGCATCGGCACCATCGTCGACATGGATTCGCTGGAGATCGAGGTCGACGTCAACGAGAACTTCATCAACCGCGTCACGCCGGACCAGAACGCTCAGGCGACGCTGAACGCCTACCCGGACTGGAAGATCCCGGCGCGCGTGATCGCCGTGATTCCAACCGCCGATCGCAGCAAGGCGACCATCAAGGTGCGCGTCGCGATTCTGGAGAAGGACGCGCGGATCCTGCCGGAGATGGGCGTACGCGTCGCGTTTCTCGGCGAGGATGCACCGGCCGAGGAATCGTTGAAAGGCGTGTTCGTGCCGCGTCAGTCAGTGCTGGAGGACGAAGGGCAGCCCGTGGTCTTTCTCGTCCGCGGGAACCAGGTCGAACGCCGGGCCGTGACCACGGGCTTGACGCGAGGCGACCGGATACAAATCGTGGCCGGACTGACACCGGGCGACCGGGTAGCAACCGGGCCGGTGAGTGAGTTGTCGGACGGCGCCGCCGTCACCATTGGCGACTAGCGCGCCGGGAAGGGAGCAAGAACATGAGTGATGCGTTGGTCAGTCTGCGCGGGGTCACCAAGTCCTACACGCGCGGCAAGGAAACGGTTCAGGTGCTCGAGGCGCTGGACCTCGACATCGCCCAGGGCGACTTTCTCGCGCTGATGGGTCCCAGCGGTTCGGGCAAGACCACGTTGCTCAACATCATCGGCGGCCTGGACAAGCCGAGCGGTGGCGAAATCAAGGTCAACGGTGAACGCATCGACACGCTGTCCTCCGGCAAGCTCGCCAAGTGGCGGGCGGATCATGTCGGCTTCGTGTTCCAGTTCTACAACCTGCTGCCGGTGCTTTCGGCCCAGCGCAACGTCGAGCTGCCGCTGCTGCTGACCAAGCTGTCCGCGAGCAAACGCAAGGAACACGCGCAGGTTGCGCTGGATATCGTCGGGCTGAAGGATCGCGCCAAGCACAAGCCAAACGAGCTGTCCGGCGGTCAGGCACAGCGCGTGGCGATCGCCCGCGCGCTGGTCGGCGACCCCACGCTGCTGGTCTGCGACGAACCAACCGGAGACCTGGATCGTGCCACCGCCGATGAAATCCTGACCCTGCTGCAGGAGCTGAACCGCACGCACGGCAAGACCATCATCATGGTCACCCACGACCCCAAGGCCGCCGAATACGCAACCCACACCCTGCATCTGGACAAGGGTCGGCTGGTCGAATCCGCCGAGGCCGCGGGGTGAAATTCTTTCCGCTGATCTGGGCTTCGCTGTGGCGCAAGAAGGCACGCACGCTGCTCACGCTGCTGTCCATCGTGGTCGCCTTCCTGCTGTTCGGCATGCTCCAGGGAGTCAACAGCGCCATCAATCGTGGCGTCGAACTGGCCAACGTCGATCGCCTGATCACGATCAACAAGCTGTCACTCACCGAACCACTGCCGATCTCCTACCTCAACCAGATTCGCGCCGTGCCCGGTGTGGAAGGCGTGGCCTACGCGACCTGGTTCGGCTCGTACTACCAGGAACCGCAGCAGTTCGTGTTCGGCTCGCCGGTTGACCCGGAGCTCTACCTTCCGCTGGTCCCGGAGCTGGAGATTTCCGACGAGGCGGTGAACAAGTTGAAGCAGACGCGTACCGGCGCCGTCGTCGGCCAGGCGCTGATGGACAAGTACAGCTGGTCGGTGGGCGACCGCATCCCGATCCAGTCGTCGATCTGGACCAAGTCGTCGGACGGCACATCGAACTGGGAGTTCGACATCGTCGGCACGTACACGGTCCCCAGCGACGTGAACCAGGAGCAGGGCTTTCTGTTCAATCACACCTACTTCGACGAGGCCCGCGCCTTCGGCAACGGCACCGTGGGCTGGTACCTGATCAGAGTCGGCGACCCGACGCAGGCGGCGCAGGTCGCCCAGGCCGTGGATGCACTGTTCGCGAACTCGCCGGCGGAAACCAAGACCCAGAGCGAAAAGGAGTTCTCGCAGTCGTTCATCAAGCAGTTTGGCGACATCAATTTCATCGTCACCGCGATCCTCGGTGCGGTGTTCTTCACGCTGCTGTTCCTGACCGGCAACACCATGATGCAGTCGGTGCGCGAGCGCGTGCCCGAACTCGCGGTGCTCAAGACTTTGGGCTTCACCGACAGCACCGTGACGGTCTTCGTCGTCATCGAGTCGCTGCTGCTATGCCTGTTCGCGGCGGTCATCGGCCTCGGCCTGTCCTCCCTGGCCTTCCCCGCGATGAAGGACGTGATCGGCGAGGCCAGCCTGCCGACCGATGTCATCATCGCGGGCCTGCTGGCGGCGATCCTGCTGGCGCTGATCATCGCGCTGATTCCGGCGTGGAGAACCCTGCGCCTGTCCATCGTCGACGCGCTGGCGGGGAGATAGCGGCATGCTGAAACAGACCATCGCCGTCACCGGCATGAACCTGAAGGCCCTGCCCCAGCGCCTGGGCACCTCCTCCGTCATCGTCATCGGCATCGCCGGTGTCGTCGCCGTGCTCGTCTCGGTGCTGGCGATGGTCGTCGGCTTCCGTGCCACGGTGGAAAACACCGGACGTGATGATCGCGCCCTGGTGCTGCGTGGCGGCTCCCAGGCCGAGATCAACAGCAGTCTGGCCCGCGAGGATGCGCAGACCATTCTCGACGCGGCGGGCCTGCGCCGCGATGCCGACGGCGAGGCCATCGCCTGCCCGGAAGTCGTCGTCATCATCAGCATGAAGACGATCAGCGACGGCTCGGACTCCAACGTGACCCTGCGCGGAACCTGCCCGAAACTCGAAACGCTGCGTCCGGAATTCAAGCTCGTCGCCGGGCGCATGTACGAACCGGCCGTGCGCGAGCTGATCGTCGGCGCCTCCGCGGCGCAGCAGTTCCGGAATCTCGGCATCGGCGACGAGATCGCGTTCCGTGACTCGTCGTGGACCGTGGTCGGACATTTCAGCACCGGTGGCGACAACCACGAATCCGAACTGCTGGCGGATAACGAAACCGTGCTCTCGGCCTACCGGCGCAACGGCTATCAGTCACTGACCGCGATGCTGGAATCACCCGACAGCTTCACGGCCTTCAAGGATGCTCTGACCACCAACCCGACACTCAAGGTCGATGTGCGCACGGAGCCGCAGTACTACGCCAAGCAGTCCGAGCAGCTGACCAAGGTGCTGAACTTCCTGGCCTATTTTGTCGGCGGCATCATGGCCGTCGGCGCCATGTTCGGCGCGCTGAACACCATGTACACCGCGGTCTCGACCCGCTCGGTGGAGATCGCCACGCTGCGCGCGCTGGGCTTCTCCAGCATGCCGGTGGTGATGTCGGTGATCGTCGAAGCCGTGGTGCTGGCGCTGATCGGAGGACTGATCGGCTCGGCGCTGGCGTGGCTGTTCTTCAACGGCAACGCCGTCTCCACACTGGGCGGCAACTTCAGCCAGGTCGTGTTCCGCCTGACCGTCAGCGGCGGCCTGGTCGTCACCGGCATCATCTGGGCCTGCGTGATCGGGCTGATCGGTGGCCTGTTCCCGGCCATCCGCGCCGCGCGGCTGCCCATCGCCGAGGCGTTGCGGGCGCACTGACCACCTGACGTCACCCAGGAAGCACCGCGGTGTGTTCATGCCGAGAAGCTTCGCTAGTTGTCGCACTCGGCAAAGGGGTGACGAACGCGGCGGCTTCGCCGCGCTCAGTGCCGGACCAGCAATGCCTGGAGGGTGGCTTTCACCGTGTGCGGAAACAAGCCCAGCGAGATGGCCGAATAGATCAGTGCACCGCCGATCACCTGCGCAGCCAACACCGCGATCAATGGCATCTCGTCGGGCATGTAGCCGGGCAACACGCTGACGACGACACCCATCACCACACCGGCCGTCATCGCGGGAACCAGGCTCCGCAGCAGCGAACCCACGGAGGCCAGGAACAACCCGCGATAGATCAGCAAGGCGGACGCGGCATCGGTCAGGTAGTACAGCAGTCTTGCGAGACCGATCGCCACGATGCCGAGCGGACTGCCGATGAGCAGCGCCAGCGCGAGCACAAGCAGATTGACGAAACTGACGTAGAAGCCCAGATCGGCGCGTCCACGCGCGGTCGCCGCGGTGTGCACGAACTCGAATGGCGACTGCAAGGCCACCGCAATCCCCAGGAGCACGGCGATCGTGATGGCCGGCGACCATCCTGGGCCAGCCAGCAGGCTGATCAAGCTGTCGGACGTCGCCGCCAGACCGAGGAACACGGGCACAAGAAACAAGGACGTCTGCGCCACGGCACGCGACATGGCCTGATTGAGCTCGGCGTCGGCATGTTGCAGGCGGGAAAACATCGACATGGAGATGTTGTGACTCGCGGAGCCGGTGATGCCGCGAATGGGCTCGATGATGCGCATCGCCATGTTCAGGTAGCCGTTGGCCGCCACGCCAAGTACGCCCGTCACGAGGGACTGGAACACCGCGTCGCTGAGCACCGTCAGCCCCCGATCTGCGGTGTGCCAACCGGCGAACCCACTCAGGTCTTTCAGATGACGGAGTGACCAGCGCGGCCAGATACGGATTCGGATGGACGCCACCAGGGTGGCGGCCAAGACGTAACGCGCAACCAGACGTACCGCGAGCAAACTCCAGACGCCCGCACCGTGGAACACCATCCACAGACCCACGACGGTCCCGCAAAGCAAACCCAGGAAATTGCCGGTCGCGATCGCCCGAAAGCGGCGGGCGCGTCGCGCGGCTGCGTTGTAGATCGCGACCGGGCCCTCGGCGAGCAGGATCAGTGAAAACAATGCGGTGAGCCCACCCATGGAACTCAGCATGGCGTCGCGCGCCGACGTGAGAAACACCGCCGAGGCAAGCCCGCTGATCAGCACCACAGCAAGCAGAAGCGCGGCTGCCAGACAGGCGCTGAAGTGCGCCTTGCGAACCACGCGGCGTTGCACCAGCCCTTCTTCAAACGGGGCGCAGACAATGATGGCCAGCACCTGCACCAGGGCAATGGTCAGCGCGGATCGACCAAAGTCCTCCTCACTCAACACGCGCGCGAAGATGATGGTCGAGCCAATCTGCAGAACGAATCGCCCGACCGCATCACCTCCCAGGTAAAGCAGCCATCTGGAGAGTTGCGAGAGCTTCATGCCAGACGAGGGCCCCCAGGGAGGCAAGCAAACGCGGGCGAACCCGTCAGCATGTCAGCGGCTGCTCGAATCGGCCGCCACCGGAGACAGCGCTACGCGTTGCCGCGGGGAGGCTCACTGAGATACCCGCGCTCGCCGTAGCGACGGCGGAAGTAACCACCCAGCAACGCCCGATCAATGCGCTTGAGCAATCCGCGGGCATCGAGTTCGCGCTGGCGTCGATGCAGCCTGTCGATCGAAGGTTTGAGATCGGTGCGCCCTCGTTGAAGCAGCAGCGGCAGCGTTTCGAGATAGTCCTGGTACTCAAGATCCATGTTCCCATGTTTCAGGAGTCGATCCGCATCCAGATGCTGAAACGGAAATAGCGAGCTCCCCTCCAGCGCGCCGAACGCCTCCAGCATCATCATCGTTCGCACGCATTTTTCGCAGGCGCCGCAGTTCAGGTATCCGTCGGGCGGCTGCACATCGCATACACGCAGGTTGGCAAGCGCAACTGGCGAGGCGGCGATTTCCCGCGTTTTGTCGAGCCGCGACCAATCGATACTGTCGTGTTCGACCGCGAGCGCATGACTGCTGAAGCAGGGATCGAGCAGCGGATGGGTCCCCCACGGTTCCATGGACTTCATGTGGTCGGATGAAGCAATCAGCACGCTATCCACGCGCTGATGCAACCCATGCGCAATGGAGGCCAGCGCGGCACCATTGAACGTGCGCGTCCAGTAGAAGTATCCGGGATCCCGATCCATCCAGTGGCGATAAATGTTGGTTTCGACCGTCAGCATCTCGACGCCGATCGACCGCAGCGTGTCGCTTAACAGCGCAGTCGCCGACTCGAAATTCTCCCGGCTGACCTCGCGCTGCAAACCGTAGATGCCAACGCACAGCCGAATTCGCCCCGGGTGACCCATCGGATACTGCCGGTGATTTCTCAGCAACGTGGCCCAGGAGTCGACTCCACCCGAGAAATAGCTTGCCGTGAGCGGCGTGCCGGCACCGGTGAGCTGGGCGACGCGATCCACTTCGATCTCAAGCGGCGCGTCACGAAACGCGAACCAGTGATTCAACCAGGCCAGCCCGAGCCTCACGTTGCGAAGCAAGGTTGGGCACACGGGTTGATCCAGCGCCAGCCGCAACTCACCAAACACCATGGCGGGAACCGCCGTCGCGACCAGCAGGGCATTGGCGGCGCCCTCCTCCGAGCATTCCATCCCGCCCC
>CALBOV010000252.1 GCA_937896565.1 uncultured Salinisphaerales bacterium | reverse complement strand
GGTCGGTGCGATGGCGAGCCCGGATCACGAACCGTGCCACCCGTGACGGAAATCAATACGCGCGTCCGGGGCGATAGCGGCTCTTGCGTATCCAGCGGGACGAGTTGTAGTCGGTGGTCAGGCGCGAGCCACTGTTGGCCCAGAACGTGTCCCGGTTGAACATCATCTCCGGGTGATAGTCGGTCTCGAACCGTGCCAGCGGATAGGTGAAGCGCCCCGTGACACCCTGCTTGCGGGTCGCTTCCAGCAAATAGGTTTGCCCGTCGCGAAACAGCACCACCCAGGCATGACCGCCACCGCGATACTGACCCAGGACCACACGGGCATCCTCGCCCTGCTCGATCAGCCAGTCGGCCAGGGCGATGGCGTGATCCTCGCAATCCCCGCGTGGCGACTCGAAGGCCTGTTCGCTGGTCTGCCAGATCTCGCCGCGCCCCGCGTATTGCAGATGGTCGTACTGGTAGCGTTTGCGCATCGCGAGCACCTGCAATGGCTCCAGCACGTTGGCGGCCTCGAACGGGCGGTATCCGACCAGGTAGCCGTTGACGATGTGATGGCGCCAGTCGGTGCCCATCGCGCTGGCCGTCACGCGCGCCCGGCCTCCCAGGTCGTAGGTGAAGAACGCACTCTGGAACCGACTGTCGCCGGCGAGATCGAGAATGTCCGAAGTCGGTATGGACAGCCTCGTGCCAACCACGTCGACCAGACCATCGACGGCATCGCGCGCGCCGTTTCGGCGCAGATCGCCAAGCGCCAGTTGCAACGCCTCGGCATGGGGCTGGTCCTCGCCGTAGTTCGGCGTGACGACATCGGCGGCGGAATTCACGAACGCGTTCAGCGCGACCAGCAACGCGACGACGACGAGCAGCGGTCGCAGAAACCCGGGGCCGCCACGACCGGCCATGGACTATCCCTTGAAACCGAAGGTGACGATCAGCGCCACGAAGAACATCAGCGACGAGGCGAAGATCGCCACGGCGATGTTTCCCTTGCGCAGCTCCTCCTCGAAGCTGATGGACGGCATCATCTTGCGGTCCACCCACAGCAGCGCGGCCACGGCGACGATCAGCGCGACGATGGTGTAGACCAGATTGATACCGAGATTGACCAACGTGGCGAAAAGGAATTCTGACGACATCAGCGGACCACACCTGAAGTGAATTCGGAGTTTGGGGAATGGGCGGTGCAGGCGCCGCCCGTCGCTGGGCCATCGGGCAACAACCCATCGACCGCCTTGCAAATCATGGCGCGCCACCCGCGGCGTTGATGGCCAGAGCCTTCTGGTAGGCCGAACGCTCCAGGCAACGTTCGATGTACGCCTCGACAGGCGCGCTGTCGGGAAGAATCCCGAACATCTTCATGAAGTTCGCACTGGAACCCAGCATCACGTCGGCGGCGGAAAACTGCTCGCCCAACGCCCAGCGATGGGTCGCCACGTGCCCGGCAAGCACCGCAATCATCGTGTCGAAGTCCCCCCACCCATGCGAAACGCGTGAGGTGGCATGGTTGCCGAAGCGCTCGGCCATCGCCGGTTCGATGACCGCGGGCGCATACATCAGCCAGTACAGGAACGCGCCACGCCGCGAATCATCGATCGCGGGCGCCAGCACACCGTCTCCATACCGGTCCGCCAGGTAAAGACAAATGGCCGAGGACTCGGCCATCCGCACCGCACCATCGGCCAGCGCGGGCACCTTGCCCATCGGACTGGCCTCGGCGAAGGCATCGGGCCGAGGCCTGCTGGTGTCCCGAATGTCGATGTTGACCAGCTCATACTCCAGGGACAATTCCTCGAGCATCCAGACCACTCGAACCGCTCGTGTGTTGGGACACCAGAACAGTTGCATCATCCTCTCCTCCGACGAATGCCATTCAGTCTATCCCGGCTGACCAATGCGGTGCGCCAATGATGAACGGAGCGGGTTTGCCGCGGTCGCAGATACGCCATGTCGACGTCTGATGAACACAACCGAACGCGGGGCCGCACCCTGTGGAAGCTGGGTGTGCGCACCGCCGCGCGGGGCGCGCTGATCGGCGCGCGGCGGCTGCTCCCCGGCGAGGCCGACCAGAGCCGCACGCTGGCGGCCCTGGGCACGGACTGGGTCGACACGCTGGGCGAACTCAAGGGCGCCGCGATGAAGCTCGGGCAGTTCGCCTCGCAGTTCCGCGGAGCGATTCCCGATGCGGTGGTCGACCGCCTGGAAGCCCTGCAGAACCAGGCCGAACCCCTGCCCTTCGCCGACATCGCACCGATCATCGAGGCGCAGTGCGGGCCGATCGATGCCTGCTTCGCCACCATCGACACCGAAGCACTGGCCGCCGCCTCGATGGGGCAGGTACACCGAGCCAGGCTGCCGGACGGGCGCCGCGTGGTGGTCAAGGTGCGGTACCCGCATGTGCATGCTTCCATCGGCGACGATGTCCGCCAGTTGGCGCGGGTCATGAAAAGCGCCCGGCTGGTGAACGTGGACGCGGCGTCACTGGACGCCAGCATCAAGGAGATATCGGCACGGCTGCACGAGGAGGCCGACTACCGGATCGAGCGGCGCCACCTTTCCGCCTTCGAGGCCGACCCCCGCGAGCCCGGCATCCGCATTCCCCGGTCGATCGACGCACTGAGCGGCGAATCCGTGCTGGTGCTGGAAGACGTTCCCGCGCAAAGCCTGGAGCAGGCCGCCGCCGCGGACGAGGAGACCCGCCGCCTTTGGGCGCACACGCTGATGCACTGGCTGCTGCATCAGGTGCTGGTCTCCGGCCTGGTTCACGCCGACCCGAACCCGGCCAACTTCGGGTTTCTGCCGGACGGCCACGTCGTGCTCTACGACTTCGGTTGCGTCAAGCGCCTGCCCCCGAGCCTGATCGAACAGCTGCGAGGCGGGCTGCAAGCCGGCATCGGTGAAGACTGGAGCGGCGTTCACGACACCCTGATCACGCTGGGCGCGCTGAATCCGAAGTCGCGGGATGCGCTGGATCGCCTGCAACCGCTCTACGCGATGACACATCGCGAGTCGCTGGGACGGTTGCTGCGTGACGCGACCTACCAGTTCGGCGGAGCGGACCTGCACGAGCGCATGCAGAAACTGACGCCACGCTACCTGCGACACACGCGGGACTTTCGCAGCGTTCCGGATCTCATTTTCGTCGGCCGAACGCTGAGCGGTTACTACTGGATGCTCAGACGCCTGGCGGTGGAAGCCCCGTTGCGCGAACTGCTGAACGACACGCTGAGCCGCCCGGTCACGCCAGCGCCGACGGGCTGAGCAGGCTCAGAACAGCCGCACCGACACGAACACGGCAATCATCACGACGCCGATCGCCACCTTGGCGACCGTGCCCACCAGCAGCCCGATGGTCGCGCCGACACCGGCGCGGCCCGCGGCATCCAGATTGCGGCCCGCCACCACCTCCCCGATCACCGCGCCGACAAACGGGCCGGCGATCAAACCGATGGGGAAGAAGAACATGCCCACGATCGCGCCGACCGTCGCGCCAAACACCGCCCAGCCGGACGCACCGAACTTTCGCGCCCCGAGCGCACCGGCGATGAAGTCCAGCGCAACCGCGATCAGCATCAGGACGAACAACAGGATGAGCGTTTTCTGCCCGACATGGACAAAATGCTCCGCCCAGGCGGCCAGGAGCATTCCGACCCACATCAGCGGCGGTCCGGGAATCGCGGGAAAAACCAGCCCGACCACACCCAGAATCAGCAGCAGCGAGGCGCCGCTCCACAACAAAATTTCTACAGGCATTTGTGCAACAGGATGATCGGCCGCAAAGATGAGTCGCAGAGTCTATCCGGGCCGACCGTCCGGAAATGGAAGCAACTTCACACCGGCGGGGTTCCATGCGCGCTAAGCTGGGCGCGTTAGAACGAGAAATGGGGACAAATGAGCACTGAGACCCTTCCGGAATTCTCGCCGGACTGCCGTGTTCTGGTCGTCGACGACGATCCGTTCACACGCAACATGATCGCCAGGGGCTTGGGGAAACTTGGCATTTCCTCGGTCTTCTCCGCCGAATCGGGAGAGCAGGCGCGCAGCCTGCTCGAAGCGCGGGGATCCGTTGACCTGATCTTCTGCGATCTGGGCATGCCCGGCGAGGACGGCGTCACGCTGATGCGCAATCTCGCTGCCGACCATGCCGGCTCTGGAATTGTCTTGATCTCCGCGATCAGCGAGAAGCTGCTTCGCGTGGTGGGCGATCTCGTCGCCGCACACGGTCTTTGGCTCATCGGAACGCTGGCGAAGCCTCTGGGAGGCACGGAGCTCAGACAGGTGCTCGAGCGATGGAGCGCCGGCCCCGACCAGGCGCACGCGGCCCGCCAACCGCAGCTGACGGTGGACCGCTTCCGCCAAGCCATTCAACACGGCGAAATCGAGGTTCACGTCCAGCCACAGTGCGCCCCGGGCGACGGTCGCCTGCTGGGCGTGGAGGCGCTCAGCCGCTGGTCGACCCCGGAGATCGGGCTCGTCTTTCCCGATACCTTCATTCCGTTCGCCACCACGCACGGGCTGATCAACGAACTGACCGACTACGTGACCCGACGCGTACTGGACGCGTTGGCCCATTGGGATGAACACGGCCTGCACATCACCGCCGCGATCAACATCGCGGCCACGACGCTGCATCGGGTTGACCTGCCCGACTTCATCCACGGCGAATGCGCCCAGCGGAATCTGGACGTCAAGCGTCTCATCCTCGAACTCACGGAAGCCGGCATCGTCGATAACCTCTCCAAGTCGCTGGACGTGGTGTCGCGGCTTTATCTGGCGGGCATCGAGCTGTCACTGGATGACTTCGGCACCGGACATGCCACGCTCAGCCAGCTTCGACAGTTGCCGTTCAGCGAGATCAAGCTGGATCGATCCTTTGTCGGCGCGATGATGACCGATCCCGAAGCCCGGACCATCGTCGAATCAAGCTGTGAACTGGCCCATCGCCTGGGCCTGCGCTGCGTGGCAGAGGGCGTGGAGGACACGGAAGCGCTCGCCGAAGTCAGACGCCTGACCTGCTCCGGCGTCCAGGGCTATCTGATTGCGCGACCGATGCCGATCCAGGACTTTCTGGACTGGGCGCGCGAGGGAGCCTGGAAACCGCTGTTCTCCGCTGGAGACCTGCCAGTGTGCTGATGCGTCCGGGCCGACATCACCGACAATCCGCATGCAGAGCGCTGTTCTCCGGCGCTCTGATCGGCTTGCTGATGCTGCTGCCTCCGGTCGCGGCGCATGACGAACACATGCGCGTGGAAATTCTCACCCACCCGCAATTGACGCAGACCCAGCTGGACCGTGGCGCCCTGAGGGCCATGTTCTCCATGCGGCAGCGGACATGGCCGGACGGCCAACGCGTTCAGGTCTTCGTCTTCCCCGATCAAAGCGACGAACACCTGCAATTCTGCCGAGAGGTGCTCGGCACCTTTCCGTACGTGCTCCGCTCAATCTGGGATCGCCTGGTGTTCACCGGAACCGGTTTCGCGCCGGTGGAAGTCGGCAGCGCCGAGGAGATGCGCCGACGCGTCAAGGAAACACCTGGAGCCATCGGCTACGTGATCGCACCTCATGCGGGCGACTCGCAACCGGTCAGCCTGCTGGCGAAACCCAAGGGTGACAGTCCCGTGGAGGCAAGCTGATGAGGCGTGACATGCTCCTGCTGGCGGCCTTTCTGATGGCCCCGCCCACCCTGGCGCAACAGCAGCCCGACTATCAGATTCACGGCTTCGCGGCGCAGGGATTCGTACTCACCAGCGACAACAATCTGTTCGGAGACAGCGAAGACGGCAGCCTGGATTTTCACGAACTGGGCATCAACGGACAGTGGCAGCCGCTTGACCGTCTGGCCTTCTCCGGCCAGTTGCTGTCGCGGCGTGCGGGGGAAGCCGATGACGGTGATCCGGTCATCGACTTCCTGTTCGCCGACCTGAACCTGTTCCAGGGCAACCGCGGCGGTGCCATGGGCGTGCGGGTGGGTCGCGTCAAGAACCCCTACGGCTTCTTCAACGAGACACGCGATGTCCTGTTCACCCGCCCCAGCGTCCTGCTGCCGCAATCGATTTATCTCGACAGCGGGGGACTGCGCACGCTGGTGTTCTCCATGGACGGCGTTCAAGCCTATGGGCACTTCAGTCACGGCGCGCACTACACCCAGTTGACGCTGAACCACGCGATCGACTACTCGCTGTCCAGCGAGGAGAAGGAAACGCTGTTCGGAGGCGCTGCCCCGCCCATCGACGTTGAAGTCAGTCGGTTCCACATCGCCCGGGCGATGACCGATTGGTATTCCGGGCAGCTTCGCACCGGCATCACCTTCCTGCAGGCTCGCCTGGATTTCACCCCCGGCTTTCCCACCGACCAGCAACTTGAAGTCGACCTCTACATTCTGTCCGCCCGCTGGAACGCCCCGCGCTTCAGCGTGTTCGGCGAGTATTCACAGGTCAACCTGGACACCAGCAAGTCGGACGGCGGCTACGTGCAGGCCGAGTATCGCGCCACCAACAACATCACGGGATTCGCCCGCTATGACGTCCGGTTCAACAACCGGAATGACCGCAGCGGAGGCGAGTTTGAGCGCACGACCGGCCTGCCGGCGGAGTCACAGTACGCACGGGACAGCACAGTCGGCCTGCGATGGGATCTGAACTCCCACTGGGGGCTGTCGGCCGAATGGCACTACATCGACGGCACGGCCTCGGTGCCGCCGCTGGACAACCAGGGCCAAAGCCCGGAGGGCCCGTGGCACGCATTTCTGACCATGGTCGGTTACCGGTTCTAGTGCCCCGCCCCACGCATCCACCGATCTCGGGAACATGCGACGGGCTGGACGGACAACACGCCGGACTCAGGCCGTGAATTCGGACAGATTCACGAGTCCCCCGGACGGTCCCGCCGGGAAAACGACGCAGCCGCGCCCCCGGCTGGGCCTTCGCATCAAGCTGTTCGGCGTGCTGGTACTGGTGCTGGGGGTGACACAGATCGGCATCGGCCTCCACCGGTACCACGCGGACAACCGGACCAACCAGACGTTTCTGACCCAGCAGCTTCAGCGTGCCGCCGCCGGCCTGCAGCCCCAGCTCGACATCGCCGTCGCCAACCTTTCCCAGCTGGCGGCGCAGATTACCCGGTCCCTGGGAGACGATGCCGGGCCGAAATCGGATATCGAGGACGCCATCGCGAGCGAGTTGCTGAGCTCCGTCCATGCCTTCCACCTGTACGACTCCGGTGGGGATCTGTTGGCAAGGTGGGGGTGGCGTGATCCGCCGGCCGACCATGCGCGGGGACAAATCGATCGGGTCCTGATCAGGGGCGAGCCCTCCCGACTCCTGCGCTGCGAGGCCGACTGCGAACTCGAGGTCTGGTTGCCATTGGTTGATCGAGGCGGTCATACCCGGGTGGCGCGCATCTCCGAGCCGCTGGCGGTGGTCCTGCAGCGCATGCATCAGGTGCTCGGAATCGACCTGGTACTCACGGCCGATACGGCTGGCGACGGTCAGGCGTTTCTGGGCCAGCCGATTCTCGCGATGACACGGGCCGAATTCCTGCGCCCGCGGCTGGAGACCTTCGAACGACGCCGCACGCCCATTCGTCACGATGCCGCCTTTACGGTCGATATGCCCGGTGAACACTGGTTGCTGTCGCCACACCCCGTTGGCTGGCGCGAGCCGAAGCCGGCGACGATCGTCCTTGTCCTGGACGTCACCTCGCACCGCACCGCTCAGCTGCAGGCGACGCGAAACGCCGCCTACGCCACCGGTTGGGGGCTGCTGCTGTCACTGATCGCCGTGATGTGGCTGGTCTCGCCGATCATCCGCCGCCTCCGGCGCGTGACCGACGCCCTGCCCCTGCTCGCCGACAATGCATTCGAACAGGCGCGCCAGCATATCGGCACCACCTCGCCCGCCGGTGCGCGGCCCGCCGATGAGGTCGATGCGCTGAGACAAAGTGCGCGCTGGCTGACCGACCGCCTCGAACATCTGGACGAGGTCGAGTCGGCCAGCGCGGCGAAGTCGGAATACCTGGCCATGGTCAGTCACGAGATCCGCACGCCACTGAACGGCATTCTGGGCATGCTGGAATTGCTGTCGAATGAACCACTGACCGAGGAACAACGCCAGCAGATTCGCATCGCCCGAGATTCCGCAGAGTCCCTGCACACCGTCATCGACGACATCCTGGACATCTCCCGCATCGAAGCGCGGCGGCTGACGCTGCACAAGACGCGCTTCGAACTCGCGCAGGTCGTGGAGGATGCCGCCGCCGCGCTGTGGAGCCAGGCGCTGAAGAATCGGCTGAAACTGGTGGTCTTCATCGCGCCCGAGCTACCCGCGCATTTCATCGGCGACCCGGGGAGAGTGCGACAAATCCTGATCAATCTGATCGGCAACGCCATCAAGTTCACGGAGACGGGCCGCGTGAGCGTCAGGGCCGAACCGACGCAGCACGGCGCGCTGCGCATCCAGGTGCGGGACACGGGCATCGGCATCAGCGCCGACGCCCAGGCCCGGCTGTTCGAACCGTTCTCGCAGGCGAACAACGCCACCTCAAAGCGGTACGGGGGAAGCGGCCTGGGGCTGTCGATCTCCCAGGGGCTGGCCGCACTGATGCAGGGCCGGATCAGCGTTGAGTCCGAGCCCGGGGCCGGCTCGCTGTTCTCCGTCGTACTGCCGCTGCCGGCCTGCGATCCGGATGAGCCGCAACCGGCCGGGACCGCACTGCCGCCGTTCACCTTCAGCGTCAACGCGCTCGCGGACGAGGAGGAACGGGACGTGATCGAGCGCTATCTGGCGAACCTGGGTCAGCCGGAGCAAGGCGACGATGCGGAGATCCGGTTCGCGGACGCTGACGAGGCCCTTCATCTGGACATCACCGGGCGGGACCATCGCAGGGCCCGCCTGAACCGACCGATCAGGAAAAGTGAGCTGGTGCGAGCGGTCGCCGAGCTCGTGGAGCCCCTGCCTGCGCCACCCCGGAAGGATACCGCCCGGAGCACCGACGACCCGCGAACACGGCGGCAACAACACCGGGCACTCGTGGTCGAGGATCACCCGGTGAACCGGCACGTGCTGACGCGTCAGCTCGAGTTACTGGATTTCGCCGTGACCACCAGCGTGAACGGGCGGGAAGCGTTGGAGCAACTGGACCACGCGGACTTCGATGTCCTCATCACCGATCTGGAAATGCCGGAGCTCGACGGCCTGTCGCTTTGTCGCGCGATCCGCTCCAGCGAGCGACATTTCGCGGCAATACCGATCGTCATCGTCACGGCGCATACCCTGCAGTTCGATCGGGATCATGCGATGAACGCTGGCGCGAACGCCTACGCGATCAAGCCGCTGAATCTCGAGACGCTGAAATCGGTCCTGTCCGGTCTGAATCTGCAAACCGAGCGACGCGACGCGACCCCGCCAGTCGCGCCAGTCGCGCCAGTCGACGAGCCTTCGAGCTCGACCAGCGCGCCCGTGGACACCACCTACCTGCAACAGGAGATGGGTGTGGGCGTATCGGAGCTGCCCGAGGTGCTCGGCCTGTTTCTCGACGCCAACACGGAACAGATGGACGCACTGAGTTCGGCGGTGGAGCTGGCCCGGTGGAGCGACGTCCACCGCATTGCCCACCGGATCCGGGGGTCCGCGAACACGGCCGGCGCACGCGCGTTCGCCGCCGCGCTCGCGCGCCTGGAGGATGCGGAGCCGGCCACCACCCGCGCACGACTGGATGAGGTACAGATCGAATACCGGGCGATCGAAGCGTTCACGCGGGAACTGGTGTCGGCTGACCAACAACGCTAGAACAACCGCGGGCTTGCCGACGGACCCGCCACTCGAACAAAAAACCCCGCTGACGCGGGGTTCACGAGATGGCGGAGAGTTGGGACGAATCTTCGAACCAACTCATTGAGACGCTGGAGCAATGGGAAGAGCAACTCACCCAGGAGCTACCAGACTTTGACTTCGGAGGGCTGGAGCCATGAGCCGCCCTTCAGACCGTCAAGCCAAGGCCGCACTGTCTGCGACCTTCCAGCAGACCGCTTCTCCTGATGACCAGCCAACCAAGCGCCCCGCGCCGTTCTCGCTACGCCTGAGCGCGGAGGAACGGGCATGGCTGGACCGGAAGGCTGGCCGACGCTCGCTGAGTGAGTACATCAAGTCACGTGTCTTCGGTGAGGATGAACTACCCCGCCGCGCCCATGCGCGAACGCCCAAACCCGATCAGAAACAGATCGCCGAGTTGCTCGCCGCACTCGGCCAGTCCCGCCTATCCCAGAACATGAACCAGCTCGCCAAGGCGGCGAACATGGGCACGCTCGATATCTCGGCGGAGCTATCGACCGAACTGCACCTCGCCTGCCGGGAAATCCGCGAGATGCGCACGATGTTGATCACTGCCCTCGGCCTCAAGCCGGTGGAGCGCTCATGATCCTGGTTGGCAACCAGCGCGGCGGCTCTGCCGATCTGGCGCAGCATCTACTCAAGGACGAGAACGATCACGTCACCGTCCATGAACTGCGCGGCTTCACCTCCGACACGCTGCCCGAGGCACTGAATGAAGCTTATGCGATCAGCCGAGGCACGCGATGCCAGAAATTTCTGTTCTCGCTATCGCTCAATCCACCGGAGCAGGCTCAGGTCTCAACGGAAGATTTCGAGAGCGCGGTTGAAGGCATCGAAGACCGGCTCGGCCTGAGCGGCCAGCCCCGCGCCATTGTCTTTCACGAAAAGGAAGGTCGGCGTCATTGCCATGCGGTGTGGTCGCGCATTGACGCCGACGAAATGAAGGCCCGCAAGATTGGCCTGTACAAGCGCACGCTCAATGACTGTGCCCGAAACCTCTATCTGGAACATGGCTGGGACATGCCGCCGGGCCTGCGTAACCCGGTCGAACGCGACCCGCGCAACTTCACGCTGGAGCAATGGCAACAGGCCAAGCGCATCCACAAAGACCCGCGCCAGATCAAGACGGACTTCCAGCAAAGCTGGCAAGCCTCAGACTCGCTCAAAGCCTTCACAGCCGCCATCGAAGAACGCGGCTACAAACTCGCCAAAGGTGACCGCCGCGGCCATGTCGCTGTCGATATGCATGGCGAGGTCTACTCCATCGCCCGCATGACGGGCGTCAAGACCAAAGCGGTTCGAGCCCGTTTGGGGGAGCCGGATGAATTGCCAAGCGTGGACCAGTGCAAGGCCGAATTCGCCGAAAGCATCACCGGTCGCCTCCAGCAACTTCATGAAGAACAGGAACGCAAACGCCGGGAGCAGGAAGACAAGGACCGCAAGGCCCGCGAGCAACTGGTACGCGAGCAACGCGAAGCCCGCCGCCGCTTGATTGAAACCCACCAAGCCCGGCAAGACAGGGAAATCCAAGCCAGACAGGCGCGTTACAACCGTGGCCTGCGCGGGTTGGTGGATCGCTTCACCGGCAAACACGCCAAGGTCAGGGCGCAGAATGAAGCCGAGACGCTGCAATCTAAAGCCCGTGACCGCTCCGAGCGCGACAATCTCATCTTCCAGCATATCGAGCAGCGCAAAGCGCTAAGAGCCCAGACACGCGCCCGGCAGGAGCCGCACCAGCGGATCAAACATGAACTCCGCGAGGACATGACGCCTTATCGCGAATGGCTGCCCGAAGCTCGGCGTGAGCGACTGGATGCTTTCCGCGCAGAACGGGCGCGGTCACTGGACCGGGACAGAGGCCCGAACCACGGGCCGGAACTGCATTTATAAGCACCGCAGCAAATTTTCACCTTGGAAGAATTACCAATATTTGGTAATCTGGAGGTAGACGCCTCGTTACGAAAGAAGGTGCGCGATGGGCAAGAACACCAGTGTTTCACTCGGCAATCATTTTGAGAGCTTCGTCAACGCGCGTGTGAAATCAGGCCGATATGCCTCGGCCAGCGATGCGGTGCGGGCCGGGCTGCGCTTGCTGGAACAAGAGGAAGCCAAGCTGGATGTGCTGCGCCAAACGCTGGCGGCGGGCGAAGCCGAACTCGATCAGGGCCTTGGGCTGGACGGTGAGGCTGTGATGAGCGAACTGATCGGCTGATGGCGAAATATGTTCTCTCCCCACAAGCCCGGCGGAGCCTGATTCAAATCCGCGATTACACCTTAAAGAATTTCGGGGCGCGACAGACAAAAAAGTATCTGACGATGCTGCGCAAACAAATGCGTGCCGTTGCCGCTGACCCTGCGCAGGGTCAGGCCCGTTCAGACATCAAGCCCGGCTATTTCAGCATCCGGGCGGGCAAACACCATATCTATTATCGGATCGGCGACGCCCACATCGAAATCATCGACGTATTGCACCAATCCATGGAACCCGCTCTGCATTTGTAAAACCTGAACCTCCATTTGTCGGCAGGGCTCATCAACCGGCGGGCTTGTACTTGTTGCGGATACGCTCAATGTCGGCGTCGGAGGCAAACTCACCCCGATCCGCCTGTGCGGCGGCCTTCTGGATCAGCCGGAATTCCTGCTCCCACAAATCCAGTCCGCTCTCGCCCGCCAAAGCGGCGGCGCGCTGTCCAAGATCGGCGGGAATGTCTGTGTGTGTCGCCATACTTCTACAATCGCATGAGTCCGGCGTTCAAACCAAGCAAAAGGCATCAAGCCGCCAGACACACCACCTCTGCCTTCCTCGGTCTGCCGATTTGCTTGCCACGCTTGCGAGCAGCGGCGATTCCTTCCTTGGTTCGGCGGATGAGCCGGATACGCTCCAACTCGGCCGATGCGGCCATGACCGTATAGATAAAGCCCCCGGTTTCCGTGTAAGGATCGACGTGCAGCGTCATGATCCGCATCAATACGCCGCGCTCCATCAACATGCGCCGGACGCGGAGCGCGTCCTCGGTGGATCGAAACGCCCGGTCCAGGTCCCAAAGCACCAGCGTGTCGCCCTCCGCCAGGTCCTTGAGCAATTGCGAGAAGACGGGACGCTTCTTCACGGTTGCGGACATGCTCGGTTCAATCCGTAACTCATCACACAGCCCCTCCAGCGCGTCTGCCTGCCGCGCCGTCGTCTGCTTGTCCGTGGATACCCGCAAATAGCCGATCGTCTTGCTCATGGTCGTGTCCTTTCCACTCTCACCGTAGGGCGGATGCTGGACAAAAACGATCCTTTTTCAGGTGGCGGCGTGAACTGTCCACAGAAACCCGTAAGTGATTGAAAATTAAAGGCATCGGATCAGCCCTCGGCGGGCATTTCGGCATTGAACGGAGCTTGCCAAAAGGGATCGTTTTTTCCGGGGTGTAAGACGTTGTTTTCGCGGCGAATTAAGCGTTCTACTCGCCGTGAGTACGGCGCTTATCGTCGCCGCGCCGGGACACGCCGAAGGGGCTGATCCGGCGGCGTGCCGGACGACCACCGAGCAATGCGATTTGAAGGCCGCAAGCTCCGCTGCGCGCGCCTATGCGCTCACCGATGCCGGAGTTGCCATCCTGATCTACGAGGGCCACGACATTCCAAATCCTCGCGTGCGGACATCGGAACAGCTCGGCAACTACTTCGTCAGGAAGTTCTCAGAGCACAACACCGAAGCGCGGTATTTCATCACTCCCAATAAGGGGACGAATACCGCGATGCGATTTATGTATGGGAACGCCACGATTGGAAGTGGCGATGGAACGGAAATTCGGAATGTTGATCAGGCGGTTGGCAGCATTGGCCGAATCGCCGAAATTTTCTGGCTGCATCAGCAATTTAAAGATGTTCCAGATGAGGCGCTTCCCGATCTGAGGTAATCCTAGACGAGGTTAAACGCACTGCTCGTGACTTGCTGCGGTAGCTGCTCGCTTTCCAATGTGTCCTGTTCGTACTTGGCTTCACGCAATGTGGTTTGCCGCTCGGTCAGATATTGAGCCAGCGGATCATCCACGTACTCAGGCCGGATTTGCCGCGTCTCGGGGTCGATCATCATGAAGGAGATTTCCTCCAGCACGCGGCGCCTGTATTCGATATCGCTTTCGCCCGGATAACGCTGGGCGGCCCCGTCGCCAAGGTGCTTGGCGGCGTAGTCTTCCAGGCTCATCCCGGTTTCGGCTTCAATGTCCGAGGCCAGTTTGTTGATTTCGGCATCCGACATGCCGTCAAACATGGCGGCCACATCGGCCCGCAGGGCTTCGGCGGCTTCGATGGCCCGTACATAGGCTGCATCGTCGTCCCGGCGCTTTTGATCATGTTGGATGGAGGCGGCGTTTTGAGCGGCAACGGTCGTAGCCGTTGCAATCCGGCCTGACGAGCCGGAACCGCCCATCATGGAGCGCTGAATATCGGCCTGTTCCTCGGTCTTCTCACGCGCCGCGCCGGTAGTCCTACGGTCTACCGGAACGCTGTCTTGCTGGGGCAAGACAGCGTCATCAATGGCTCTGTCGGAATCCTCACCCATCACACCCCATGTTCTTGTTTTGTTGAGCGCTACGGCTCACCTACAGGGTAACGGGAAAAGGTTAAGAAACCCCTAAGTTCCGGCTGTCAGCTAGTCTTCAAGCTGCGCGTCCACATCCATGCTTTCGTGCAGGATGCGCACGATCAAAACGCCGCTCTCGGTCGTCAGATAGACGATCAGATGATGCGCGTGGGGATGGATACGAACCGGCGGCTGGAATTCGTGGCGTTCCCGCGCGAGCGTCGGGGTTTCCGCCAGTACGCCGAAGGTATCCGCCAGACCCTCGATATAGCGGTGTGCCTGCTCGATGCCCCACACCCGGTCGGTATAGTTCCAGATGGCCTCCAGGTCGGCTTCGGCGGCAGGCGTGAGCTGATAAGCCGTCATCCCTCCCGGCTTTCTGTCATGCGCTGCTTGAAGCGATCCACGTCGAAGTCCCGAGGCTCACCACTGGCCAAGCCCTGCGTGATGGCGTCCTGCAAGACCTTGAGCTTTTCAGCGCGGACCTGATCGCGGCGGATCAAATCGCGGACATAATCGCTGTGGTTCGCGTAACGCCCGCCGTCGATCTGCGATTTCACCCAATCGCGCATCGGCTCCGGCAGGGAAATATTCATGCTGGCCATGAGTCGACTCCTTTCTTGACCCCTCCAGTATGGCAGATGATGGCAAAGATTGCCATTAAATAACGGACGGCCTTCAATGGCTCCCGAACACGTGGACCTCCTCAAAACCGGTTTCGATGGTGAAGATATCGCCGCTCAGTTCCATGTCGCGGGCCATACGCTCGTAGTCAATGTAATAGCGCAGGTTGTCCGGGATGTCGGCTTGGTTCTCGGTCACTTCTTCCGCGAAGTCAGCCGCCGTTCGGTATTCGCCAAAGTAACCTTCCTCAAGGGCACGCTCTGCATCATCCAGATCGCCGCCGTAGTAGCTGGCAACTTCTGCGCCGAGCTTGCCGTGATCGGCGACGAACTCCGCCTTGCGAGCAACCGCGTCGATGTCCTCATATTCGGCGATGTCCAGCCCTTCAAAGCCTTCATGGTCATGAATGGCCCATTCCTCCGCGTCCGGGATGGGTGAAGCTTTGAGCATCGCGGCAATGTCGCCCCGGATACTGTCCGCGTCCTGATCCGCATCAACCCATGCGCCGTGCAGGATGCCGTTGTTATAGGCCGCCAAGCAGGCCGCATAGATACGAATGTCTGATGAAGTGGTCATGGTGTCCCGCCTTTCATTTGGGAGTGGGGTTCGCGTGAACCCCTGCCTCCCGGCGAGGGCGGGTGTAGCAAGCGCAAGACAGAGGGGACTGCCCGGTCTGCACAAGCGCAGTGCAACGCAGCGCGGAAGATGGGGAGATGTCTTGCGGGCGCGAAGGGCGGAGCCCTTTAGTCCATCAGATTACGCCGGTCTCAACGAGGCCGACAAAGTCCGGGTGGGGAAAGGACTGGAAACGGGGATCGCGGAGCGGTCGGGGTTTCAATGAACGAACCGCAGCGACGCTGCGACCGCGCAGCAGGAACATGATGGCGCAGCCATGATGTTGCCAATCAAGGCCCGGAGGGCTGCTCGCGTCAGGGATCGTCACCTATCTGTATGAGTTTTAGTCAAGTACCTTTTTGCCAAATCCAGAGCAGGCATTGATTATCAATCGTTACCGCCGATATGATCTGCTGAAAATTTCCAGCATTTGCGCAAAAAAATTGGTCCGATACATCATCATGAATCGGGTCGGAAAAAAGTCTAATTAAACCAGCAGAGCTGGCTTTTATCCGGCGATCTTCCCTATCTACGTGCTCAACCCAACGCGGCACTTGATACAGTACGAAAGAACGGAAACATCACTTCCGTTCACCTTGGGTGGCGACTCGGAAATGGCATAAGCAAAAAGATCGAGGCGGGGCCATCCGAATGACGTGTTCTGCCAAACCTGTTTGAGCACTCACAGTAACGATCACGCCCTCAGCCTCGTCCTTGAATACCAACGCTTATAATTGCGAGGCTTTCAAAGTCTTTGACACTCACTGCTTCAATCACGCCCTCAGCCTCAGCAGCCACACGGTCTCGCCAGAAAATTCTTTGGCAGAGACTATGCGGATTCCGCTAATTTTTCAGTCTGACCGATACTGTCGGTAGACCAATCATATGCTTGCCCGTTTGCCCACATCGCATGCAGGATGATGGAGAGCTTCCGCGCCACTGCAACAGTTGCGCTCTTGTAGGAGCTCCTGTTTCGCAAGTTGCGCCCCCATTTCTTTAACGAACATGGCCGCGCGTTCGTCTGTGTCAGCGTGGCGGCGGCTCTGTACAGATGATGGCGCAGCATGACATCTCCGGCCTTGGTGATCCGACCGTTGTAGTCGGTCTCTCCCGAGGCATATTTTCGTGGCACAAGGCCGAGTTGGGCAGGCACATCCCGTGAACGTTTGAAGCGGGCAGGATCATCGATCACTGCCTTGAACAGGATTGCGGTTAAGTGACCGATGCCTGGAGCAGTCATCAACAGGCGGCAGACAGGATCGTTCTTGGCAGCAGTGGCAAGTATCTGCTCCAGTGCCTTGATCCGCTCGACCCCCGATGCTCGCTGCTCAAGGAGCGGGAGGATAGCGACTTCGAGTTCGCCATCGCCTTTGATGAGTTCCCTGACGCGCCCGTCATATTGCCTCTCGGATACACTTCCGACTTTCAGCCCGAAAACCTTCAAGCTGCCGCGTATCTGATTCTCAATATCAACACGTTGTTCGACAAGAAAGCGGCGGTTGTTGATCAACATCTTAATTCGCTGGCTCTCATCGCTCTTGATGTGTACTGCGCGATAGAGGCCGCAGCGCATCATCTGAGCAAGCCCTCTAGCATCGTTCTTGTCAGTCTTCATCTTCTGTGCCGCTAGAAACGCCGAACTTCGGTGCGTCTCTACGCAAACCACTGGAAAACCAAGAGTAAGAAGTTCACGGCAAAGCCAGATGGCGATACCACTTGCCTCAAGACCGATCAGTTGAAAATTCAAATCGCTACTGCGCAGATAATCTGCAATGTCGGCGGGCTCTGAAAGCACCGACCCCTCGCTTACGATTTTGCCAACAGCATCTACGATGCAAACGGCTGTGGTCTTGTCGGAAATGTCTAGGCCGACAAAGTGCTCTGCAAGATTATTGGTCATTGATGGACACCTTTCTTATTATGAGTTGCCGGGCTCCCATCACGGCAACCCTACTTGCTGCGGTGACTCTACCCCGACACGGCGGCCTAACTACAGGGCACTCTCAAAACTCATACACAGTATCCGCATGGGCCGGGACCAGCAGGCCCGGTGGCGAAGCCATAGAGCCCGCCCGGATGCGTTCAATAGATTTAACCAACACCCTGCATTGTTACAAAGGAATGACCAAGATTAAGGCTTATGTCATTCAAAATTAACAACGTAAAAATTCGCGTATATACAGGAGGCGCCCCAAAACAAGAAGAAATCCACATCCAGTAGACGGCCCGCACATGGAGGCCAGGTGGAGTATTGCTTGCGCTTTCTAAAATAACCAATCTAATGAATAATGACGACACGCTTCATAAAAGCCGAGCGGCAACGCATCACCGGATCAATAGCATAATAGAGCAGCTAAAGAATTCTCAACCTCTATCACACTCTAGAGTCGCAAGCAATGGAAATGCAAAAGCCGGAGTATAATCATCTAAACTGCAACTCCGATCGATTTCCCTGCGAGGGAATTCACACTATTTGCAACAATGCGCCGCTTGGCTGATGATAGCTTCGTGTATCCAAGCGACTTGAATTGTTTGAACAAGAAAACTTCGAGCTTTGTATCTAGAGAATACTCCATGTGGTCACGCTTTACACTCATAAATTCGTCATCAGAAACTGCCCTCTCAGCCAGAGAGCTAAAAAGTCCAACACCAGGGTCATTCCCGAGATATCCCGCCCCTTCGCTTAGGACAACTTTTTCCTTCATGACGGTCTTCATCGGAAGATTTGTTTTTCTTTCTATAGCCTTCCTGAAAATTATTTTATTTTTTCTGTTTTCGCCATTCTGCAAATAAGATGAACATTCATCAATTGATAACGCCACTTCTGCGACTCTCCGCGATAAAAAGGGTACCCGCATTTCAATGGTATGAGCCATTGATGTACGATCAACCCTCTGAAGTTGGGTGCGTCGCAGGTCATTTATAAACCTTTTGCGAAGCCGCATAGGATCGTTGGCTACAGAAAACTCAGGGTAGCCACAAAATAGTTCGTCGGCCCCCTCTCCACAGAGCCCAACTCGAAGACCTTGAGCAGCGACTCTCCGACATAGGACATCGCTAACGGCAGATTGCCTGACGACATTTGGTTCAAAGCTTTCGACTGACTTAACAATTTCATGCAGACGAGCGAACAGCGTGCTTTCAGACGGCGCTACCACCTTTACAAGTTCAATACCCAGTAGTTTCGCCACTTCTTTGGCCCCCAGAAGATCAGTCGAATCCTCGCGGCCGATAACAAACGCCCTCAATCGAACCCTGCTGTCTTGTTGAGCGAGAGCGAGCAAGCCTGAACTGTCCACACCGCCGCTCAAAAGAAGAGCATATTCGTCTTGATCAGCAGTCTGGTCGCGAACGGCCATGTCCAATGCGGAGGCAAGCGCCGCTACGCGCTCTTCTTCATCGCAAAAAGACAATCGTGGCATGGGCTTCCGCTCGATACGGTCTACCAGCTTCGATGAGCCACGGTCAAAACTCAGAAGTTCACCTGGAGCCACTTCATGGATTTCAGCAAACTCAGAAAACCCTGAAAGGCCTTTCACCTCCGAAGAGAAATAGACACCGCTGCGAAGTGAGTTATTGGGCCGAACGTAAGAGTAGTAAAGTGGCTTAATTCCAAAATAATCGCGAGCGACGTACACTCTGTTACGCTGGGTGTCAACGACTATGATGGCAAAAATCCCATCGAGTTCTGAGATGGATCTAATGCCTTGATTTTCTATCATGGCAGCCAATAACGCCGTGTCCGACTTCTGCCCACCTCTCGAACGACTATGAAATGCATAGATTTCGCCATTTAGAACAACTCTATACCGACCCGATGGGCTAACCACGGGCTGGTTTTCATCGTCACCTGACGTGAATGGCAGCCTATTGCAGGCTAGTGCGACCTGCGAACCTGACCAAGCCTCGTTCTGAAATCTGCTCTCGCCACGATGCGAGATAATTCCCATGATTTTGGACAAGTCACGTCGCGCCCTAATCTCATTGGAATAACCCACCACTGCCGCAATTCCACACATCAGGCTTCCTTTCTATCTGAGCTCTGACTAATCGCGAACCATGGCTTACGAGAAGAGCGCTGCAAATTAGTATAACCGTATAGCATTGGCAAACTCGGTAGCATGTATTTGAGTTCAGGGACGCCAGGATGAAAGAAACAACCGAGAGGCCATCTACGTTTGATTTCAGCGGATTCGCGTAGATTCGCAGCCAGATAAGCTTCCATACGGCCCTCAGCCCTCTCCTCGCCATACAAGCGTCGTGCATCGCTTAGCAGAATATCAGAAAGGCGTTTGAAGCTTCCAGTACGAGGAGGAACTTCACCG
This sequence comes from uncultured Salinisphaerales bacterium, assembly GCA_937896565.1. GTDB lineage: Bacteria > Pseudomonadota > Gammaproteobacteria > Nevskiales > OUC007 > Abyssibacter. Next base: position 6,291 of record CALBOV010000252.1, on the reverse strand, counting down.
CTTATGATGTCCGCGCAACCCGGCAACTCCGAAAGATAGGAAAAAGACCAATTTTCCCGACCCAGTGCACCAGCAGTTTCCAGATAGTAGTCTAAGTAGGTTTCCCGAGCGACGGCATTAATTTCCGAGTGCGTATCTGTGAACAATGCGTGTAGGGTCGTGGGGGTCTGTCCTCCTTCCTGAATGGCATTGATCACGCATTTCAGGTACTGAATATACGCTTTCTCCCTGGGTCCAAATGAGGCTGACGATGAGCATCCCCAATATAAAAGAAGCCTGACCGGCTCACCAAGTAGCAACATGTCCCGAACGTATCTCGCGAAATCTGAGCGCTCCGCGATAGGTGATTTTAGAAGCTTGCCCTCAGAAAGTCTTGCACACATTTTCCTGACATGTCGCGCTGTGTCAGGGAGAGAACACCGTTCCACCATGCTAGAACCTAGCTTCCTTAAGCGCCCGCCGCCGCTCCCCCCAAACCAGCGTCAGGACACCCTCGATAATTGTGGAAAATAGTGTTGCGACAATCAGAAATGTCAGAATCCCAAACATCATTCGAGGCACGTCAAACAAACTTAAGGAGGTTAATATATATTTTCCGACTCCGATTTCAGAGCTAATCCATTCGGCGACGAATGCGCCAATGATTGCAAGCGAGACTGCGGATTTAATTGTCGGAATTGAGAAAAAGAGCGCTCCTGGAAAGACGACTTTTGAGAACAATACCCGTCTATTGCCACCCAACCCCATGACGACCTCTCCATAAAGCCGCTCGGCTTCGACTGACGAATTCAGGAATCCACTGGCGATCAAGAAGACAGCGCTGAACATCACAACAACGATCTTTGCTATGTATCCCACGCCAAACCAGAAAATTATGAGGGGCGCCAACGCAAACACAGGAATACTGCCGAGTGCCAGAAGATAAATATTGCCGATCTGCCTAATCGGACGAAACCACCATAGAAAAAAACCAATTAACGCGCCGATTACTACTGCCACAACGAACCCACCTATCATGGCTGCGCTTGTTGCCGCAATATTTTCCCAATATGAAATCTTCAGGATGTCCTCCGAGATTACGGCTCCAATATTGCTCGGAGTTGATAGGAGAAATTCCATCTTTCTATTCCCTTCCACGAGAAACTGCCACAGGAACAGGAAAACCAGAACAGGGACAAACGCCAACGAAATATTTCTAGTAAAGTTTCTCATGAACCACTAAGCGCATTTGTCAAATCAGCCATTAACTTCGGAAAGTCACGCAATTGACGGACTTTTGACGGCTGTGCTTTCCTCACATTTTCGGGCACATCTACGACTCCCGAGGTAAACACACCGTTATCACCGAAAAGATATATAATCCGGTCAGAGATAGCTATCGCCTCTGTAAGATCGTGGGTGACTACGACTATCGTTCTACCTGTTTTTTCAACGATCTCCCCAAAAAAGTCTTCGACTTGGAGGCGAAGAAAATGATCGGTGCTCGCCAGTGGCTCATCAAGCAAAAAAATATCAGGCTTACCGAGCAGAGATCTACCCAATGCAGCACGCTCACGTTGGCCACCCGATACCTGATGAGGAAATCTGGCTAGTATTGACGTCAACCCAAGACGATCGCATACCAATTCAAATTCCCAATGTTCCCTCGAATGCTTTTCTAATAGTAGGTTTTCCCGAATAGTGAGCCACGGCATCAAACGCGAATCTTGGTGATGAAGTACAACCGTTGGGCTGGGCGAAGAAATGACCGAAGGGTTCAACCTGAACTTCTCGACCAGAAGGGTTAGAAGCGTACTCTTTCCGGCCCCGCTCGCTCCTACAATTGTTGTGCAGGCCCCCTTTGGGATTAGGAAGTTCACATTTTCGAGCGAGTGAGCCTTCGACCCGCCACGCTCAGACCACGAGAACTTACTCAATTCAAACGCATAATGGCCAGTCAATTCCATCTCAAATTCGGTACCAGTTTTTACAAATTTTGGATTCAATTAGAAAAAAACTCTTTTAGGCTATTTGCAGGCAACTGGCCCGCCTCCCCACTGTAAACGTCTTCTATTTTCCAAAATCTAATCACGTTCATCAAATGTTGTAAATATTTATCCCTTATATCCATGCTTGTCGTACCTCTAAAGAATGGAAATAAAGATGTCCTTCCGATCTCCTCATGCCTCAAAGTCCGATTAAGCGAACCGCGCACTAAATCCAGATCCGCACCATCATCCGCACTAAATAATTCAGCATGAATGTTTTTCGCCAGAGAGTTATCTGGCCTCGCTCCTCGGGCTGTCAAAGCCTCAAGTCGCATTGATGCCAACATGATTGCAACAAGAACCCTCTTAAGAATATAAGGGTTCTCATCCACCCACGATTTTTTTGCAACCATCGCGGACCCCATACTCTGGGGCCCTTCGGCGATCCATGCACAATTTTCAGATACTTCCCTACCAAGATGTGCTTGCGTTAGAACCTCATAACTCGGCGACCCAGTTGGAGAGCCAAGGAGGTACTCAGTGTGAGGTTGCCAAGAAATCACAAAGTGACAATCTTGCACCTCAGTGGAAAATGAACGGACATCTGATATTGCGACTTGCTTGATTTCGACGTCATGATCTGGAAATAGAGTGTGTAACTCTTCCTCCAAATGCCGTGCCAATGTAAAACTTGTGGAAGGTTTCGCATAAGCGGCAATCCGGAGTTTTCGATTAGGCACGGCAGCCGCCGTCGGGGCTATCTTGCAGCCGCTACCGTTTGTTAGCGAGCGATCTACTAATACCGTTGCCCCGAGCTGCTTCGTGATTGGCGCGACGATTTTCAGAGCATTGTCGCCATGACCAGCTTCCCACCTAGGACTCAGTGCTGCTACTGGATCGCAAACCCCAATTTCGGCTCGACCGTCCAGGATTCCCTGAGCGACATTTCGATCTGTTTCTCCATGGGATTGATATTCAAATATCACATCAATTCCCAAATCTTCGAAATATTTTTCTGTTTTCGCGACTATTACAGGAGCATACGCAAGAAGGCGCCCAAACAACAATATCCGCAGAGTGTGCCGCCTTCCTTCTATTTCGTTTCGAATTAACTGCGCGCTTGTCTTCAACTCCCTTATTTCGGTAAAAAGCGTCTTCTCATCACGCGGCTCTCCAATATTATGGGTTAATGCACCTGAAAGCGAAGAGCTCGTATCAGCCAGGAGCCCTTTGAACCGCTGGTTCATGAATTCTAGAAAGAAACCGGAAAATGCCAGAAAAGCAAAAAAAGCATTAGCCATGAGAGCTGCAACCGAGGCAGGGATTTCGGGCGCCACTTTAATAATCCACCCTGCCACAAACGGGTCACGAAAAATATTGTAAAAACTCCCCCCCACGCCGGAAAAAAAGAAAATTACTGAATAAGGAGAAAGGCCTCTAAAAATAACATGCTCTGCACCATTCTCACCGCTCGAATCTGAATCCGGCCTGTTGTTAAAAATCCGCATTGCGCCCACATTACTCCCCCAAACAACTATTACTGCACCTTGAATTTCAGTCTGTATATTTACTCTGCCAAACACTGTCCGCAGGAGAAGTCCTTTTCTAATTCACCCATTTCTTGCCGAATTTTTATTGCGGCACTCCACCCATTTAGGCTGACCGTGAAATCTGACGGAAGTGTTTCGTCATCAATCATTCGCCGAACTGCTCTATCCACAACAGCTTGATCAATGTTGGGGAACAATTCCTGGGCAATCTGCACTGTTCGTGTAATGTCCGAGTGCGCTAAATCGAGACCTCGTTGGAAGGCACGCCTCACAGCAGCCACGGTCGAGGGGTTCTCCTTAACATAGCTAGCAACGGATGTAAGACCAGTGAAGGAAAAATCCCCCCAAAGTTGTGGGAAGCTGGTAACCACGTGAAAGCCCTTTGATTCTGCGATTGAGGCAGCGGGTTCGAGCATCATAGCCACATTAACACGCCCGCTTTCCAAAAGAGCTGCTTCCGTGCCGATCGGAGCCTCGACAATCCGAGCTCCCGCAACGTTGTTTGTGGAAATCATGTTAGCCATCAAAGTGTAAGTTGTCGAAGGGCGAGGAAATGTTCCCACCTTCATTCCCGCGAAGTCGGCTGGTGTCCTGATTTCCTTATTGTTATCGCGCGCAACCCCCCAAAGGGCTACTTTGCCAACGATTTGCCCTATCACTACACCGTCCGCCCCTTTCTGCTGACTAATTGCAGCAAAAATTGGGTCCGCTACACCAAACTGTGCATCTCCGCGCAGAACGGTCGCAAAAACTTGGTCATCATTTCCAGAATATAGGATGCGAACATCCAACCCTTCGTCCTCAAAATAACCCTCTTGCTGAGCAATATATAGCGGTAGATAGATGAGGTATTTCTCTTGCCCCCATTGAGCCACGGTAATCCGCTCCAGCCCCTCCGCCGAAGGTTCAATAGTGTCCGAGTGCTTCAGAAGAAAGTATGAGAAAACTCCCATGATTGCGATCAACGCAACGACTACGGTTGTTTTTTTTCGGGTCATTAGAGGACTCTCCTTCGAGTAGCTTCAAAATTATCCTTTTATCCACCCTAAAAGCGAGAAAAAAATGGCAAAAGAACGAGCGGCGCTGATAATCCACTGTGTTATTCCGCCTAGTGGCCGGTCTTCGCTCGCACTCATTGGGTGAAGCTGTTCCAGAGTATCAGGGCAGTAATCGCCATCAAAGCGCTGGGCGGACAGCGAACTTGAGGGCTGACCTGCATCCACGGGCGCAGTCACGTCGCCATCCAGTCGGCGGATAGTTGATCTCTTTCATATAGCAACTTAAGCGGGCATTTATATATTCTCCTCCTTGCTCGCGCGGTGTACACGGCTCGGTTCGAAGGGGACCGAGCGCACCCCTAGTAGATACAGAGGAGCATACATCCGATGCTTATCATAGAGACCTGAAGTCTCCACTGAAGCGCTGAACCACATCTCACTTGTCTGCTCTCCATTGGCACGCAAGATCTATGCTGGAGAAACGCCATTTAGCCGGAGGGGATGCAACGGGGAACGCGCCAGCGGGCTCCCCTTGCCAAGATGTCCCGGTACTACCGGGACCATCTTGCGCATAGCGCGATTGTCCGCCGCACACGGCGTAGTACCGCAATACTCACACGCTCAGGACCGCATCATGGCCTTGAGATCACGCAGCAGCAGTCGATTGTTCCCCGAGGAAAAGCGTACGACACGGGAGGCATACGAGGCCGTCATGCGCCGAGATAGAGCCCGCAGCATGGCGAACCGATTTGCGCGTTCGGGTTTTTGAGCAGCGAACGCTCGCAAAAACACTTCGTCCTGTGATGCCTGGTGGAACTTCCCCATGTCTTCGCTGAAACTCTGCGGAAGATTGAGATGCCTGATGGCGCTCCAGCGGCGAACCAAGTATTCGATTACGTGATGAAGCGCTGGATCACGCCGGGTATTCCAGCGTGGATAGAGCCGAGACATTCGCCTTTTGAAGGTCGCCGTATGCGAATAGATCAGCAGCGCTTCAAGTACATCGATATTGATCGTGCCGCCCGGGTCCAGCAGAAGGTGTCCCAGCCCATTGAAACGATCCGGGTTGGCGATGCTCCATCCCAGCAAGCGGCTTCTGATGTCGCTATAGCGATCCCGCACGCTTCGCTCAGTGATTCGGGTCCGCTTTGCCGCCTGCTGGATCGATAAGTCCCGGGCGAAGCACTCAATAATCTGGAGAGTCTTGTACTCCGAGAGTTTGGCCGACCGGACATAGCGGTTTTTCGGTTTGTTTTTGCTTCTTGAAGGCAAGAGATCGCCTATTTGATTCAATAGGTTAAGAGCGCATTGGGGGCAGTTTGCTTCCCTAACCCCCTGTCGGCATCGCAAGAGCGCTGCCTACGCTGCTTCGCATCGTGATTTGCGGAGACGGCTATGGCCCTCGACATCTACTTCCTCCCCGGTGAACTGGCCCTGCGGCTGGTGTTCGGTGTGTTCCGGTTGCCGCTGGAGTACAGCGAGCCGGTGCTGTTTCGCATCCTCGCGTTCTTCGTCGCCCTCGTGCTGTGGTCCTGGATGATCCGCTGCACCTGGTGGGCGATCAAACGCATCTTCGGCATCGCGTGAGGGTGCGGCCATGTTCAACGACCTCACCGTGCCGCTCTGGCTCCAGCAATGGCTTTCGGCGCTGGCGGCTGATCCGCTCCTGACCGCGGAATGGATTGCCGTGCTTGTCGTCGGCAATTCGGCTGTGCGCTTTGCCGTGATCGCGCTGGGCCGTTTCTTCGGTCTGGCGTTCCCGAGGCTCTACGGCTG
>CALBOV010000251.1 GCA_937896565.1 uncultured Salinisphaerales bacterium | reverse complement strand
GGAGCAGACGATGATCCTGCGTCCGGGCCAGATCGCCGCGGCGGCGGGCGGAACCCTGGGGTCGGTCACCGCCGCCCCGCCGCCGGCGGAAAAACCGCAGGTGGGAACGCTGACGCTGACCACCGGCCCCAACGCCGGCAAGCAGCTGCAACTGACCAAGGCGCTGACCACCGTGGGACGGCCCGGCGTTCAGGTCGCCGCGGTCACGCGTCGCCCGGACGGCTACTACATCGTCCACGTCAGCGGTCAGCGCAACGGCGATCAGCCGCCCCCGAGCGTCAACGGCGAGTCGATTAGCGGCCATGCCCGCCAACTCTCGCCGGGAGACGAGATCAAGCTCGCTGGCGCCACGCTGACCTTCAGCCTCGCCGACGCCTGATCGGAGCACCGGTGGCGATTCAGTCGTCCCGGTACAGGTAGCGGACGCGGTTGGTCAGGCCGCAGAACAAGTCGTAGGCAATGGTGCCGGCATGCTCGGCCACGATCTCCGCCGGCAACCCGCCACCCCACAGCAGCACGTCATCACCCACCTTGGCGTCAGGACAGTCGCGAAGGTCGACGGTGATCATGTCCATCGACACCCGACCGATCAGTGCCGCGCGGCGCCCGCGCACCAGCACCGGCGTTCCCGCCCGGGCGTGGCGCGGATAGCCGTCGCCATAGCCGACCGCGACGACGCCGACACGGGTAGGCTCCGCGCAAACCCATTCACTGCCGTACCCGACCGCTCCTCCCGCGCTCACCTCGCGGATCGCGATGATCCGGCTGCGCACCTCCATCGCGGGGCGCAACCCGCATTGCTCCGCCGAGCGTCCCTCGAGCGGTGACGCACCGTAGAGCATGATGCCGGGGCGCACCCAGTCCTGGCGCGCCTCGGGATAGCGGATCAGCCCCGCCGAGTTGGCGATGGTCCGCGCGCCCGGCAGGCCGTCGACGGCGTCGAAAAAGCAGGCGAGCTGCCGATCCGTCGCCTCGGTCTCCAGTGCATCGGCATTGGCGAGATGCGTCATCCAGCCCAGCAACTCGATCTGCGGCATCGCGTCAACCGCGGCAGCGAGCTCACCCGCCCGGGACGCCTCGAAGCCCAGCCGGTGCATGCCGGTGTCCAGCTTGACCCAGACCGGCACCCGCGCGCCTGGCCTGGCCGCACGCAAGACATCGAGCTGCCACTGCGCATGCAGCACCAGGCGGTGACCACGACGCACGGCCTCCGGCAACTCCTCCTGATGCAACAGGCCCTCCAGCAGCACGCAGGGCGACCGGAAACCGGCCTCACTGAGATGCTCCGCCTCTTCCAGGCAGGCGACGGCGAAGGCATCGAGTTCGCCATCCAGCGCGCGCGCGACCTGCATGGCGCTGTGGCCGTAGGCATCCGCCTTCAGCGCGCCCATCACCCGGGCATCGGGCGCGTACTGTCGGACGGTCTGAAGGTTGTGCCGGATGGCGCCGAGGTCGACCGACGCCGTCACGCGATGGGGAATCACGGCCTCAAAACTCATCGTCCTGGTAATGGGCCACGTTGTCGAAGCGGGTGTACTGACCGGTGAACGTCGCGTCGACCTTGCCGATGGGGCCGTTACGCTGCTTGGCGATGATGATCTCGGCAATCCCCTTGCGATCGGTCTCCGGCTTGTAGACCTCGTCGCGGTAGATGAACAGGATCACGTCGGCGTCCTGCTCGATGCCCCCGGACTCACGCAGATCCGCCATGCGCGGACGCTTGTCATCCCGGTTCTCCACGCTGCGGTTGAGCTGCGAAAGCGCGATCACCGGCACCTCCAGCTCCTTCGCCAGCGATTTCATGCCACGCGAGATCATCGCGATTTCGTTGGTGCGGTTTTCCTTGAACCCGGGCACCTGCATCAGCTGCAGGTAGTCGACCATGATCAGCCCCAGCTCGATCCCGTCGGGGAACAGCTCGTTGCGGGTGTTGTTCAGTTCGCGCTTGAGCCGGCGCGCCCGCGAGCGCAGTTCGTTCGGGGATAGCTGACCGTCGTCATCGATGTAGATCGGCGCCCGCTCCAGCAGTGTCATCGCCGAGTGGATCTTGTCCCAGTCCTCGTCGGTCAGCGAACCGCTGCGCAGGCGTTCCTGATTGACGCGCCCGAACGACGAGATCATGCGCATCATCAACTGATCACCAGGCATTTCCAGACTGAACACCAGCACCGCCTTCGGATTCTGGGTGTCGGTGGCAATCGCCTCGGCGATGTTCATCGCGAAACTGGTCTTGCCCATCGACGGGCGGCCGGCGACCACGACCAGATCGCCAGGGTGCAGACCGGTGGTCTTCCGGTCCAGATCCACCAGCCCCGTGGTCGTTCCCGCCAGACTGCCGGCGACCAGCTTCTCGATCCGCTCGACCACATCACCGAGAAACTCCGAGCCGGAGCGCGGACCGGACGTCGTGCGTCGCGTGGACTCGGCAATGTCCAGCACCCGTCGCTCGGCCTCGTCGAGCAGCTCCGAGGCCGGCCGCCCCTCCGGCGAAAAGCCCATGTCGGTAATGTCGGTGCCGACCTGCACCAGCCGCCGGTAGACCGAACGCTCGCGCACGATATCGGCGTAAGCGGCGATATTCGCCGCGCTGCCGATGTCGTTGGCCAGTGTGCCCAGATAGGCGAGGCCGCCGGCATCCTCGAGCTGTCCGCGCCCCTGTAGGCATTCGGACACCGTGACCACGTCACGCGGGCGGTCGGTGTTCGCCAGGGTCTCGACCGCCTCCCAGATCAGCCGGTGATCCTTGCGGTAGAAGTCCGCCTGCTGCACCCGCCCGGCGATACGGTCCCAGGCGTCGTCCTGCAGCATCAGGCCGCCGAGTACGGCCTGTTCGGCTTCCTGCGAATAGGGAGGGAGTCGTTGATCCACGCGGGTCTACTTGATCTGGAGCGCGTCGCGCCTGGAGGTGAACACGCCCTAGTCTACCTGCTGGGCGCGGGCAGTTTTGGGCCGGAAACGAAAACGGCCGACGCAAGCGCCGGCCGTTCGTTCAGCGTGATCGAAACCGGTTACTCGGCTTCGATGATCACGCTGACTGCAGCTTCCATCGCGGCATACAGATGAACCACGACCTCGTGTTCACCCACCGAGCGGATCGGACCGTCCGGCATCACGACCTCGCCCTTGTCGACGGTCACGCCGGCAGCGGTGATCGCATCGGCGATCTCGCGAGGACCGATGGATCCGTAGAGCTTGCCTTCGTCCGACGCGCGGCTGGTCAGGTTCAGGGCACCGATACCGGCCAGCGCTTCGGCACGAGCCTTGGCGGCGGCTTCGGACTCGGCGGCCTTCTTCAGCAGTTCGGCCTTGCGGGCCTCGAACACCGCGACGTTGTCCTGCGTGGCGCGCAGGGCCTTGCCCTGAGGCAGCAGGTAGTTGCGGCCGTAGCCCGGCTTCACGCGGACGGTGTCGCCGATATCACCCAGGTTCTGAATGCGATCCAGCAGAATGACTTCCATCGTTACGCTCCTATTCGTGCTGGTCGGTGTACGGCAGCAGCGCCAGGAAACGGGCGCGCTTGACCGCGGCTGCCAGCTGACGCTGGTAGCGAACCTTGGTGCCGGTGATGCGGCTCGGAACGATCTTGCCGTTATCCGAGATGAACTGCTTGAGCAGCGCGAGATCCTTGTAGTCGATCTCTTCGATGCCTTCGGCGGTGAACTTGCAGACGCGCTTGCGACGGCTGAAACGTGCCATGGTGAATCTCCTTATGCAGCCTTGTCGGCGTCGTCACTGGAAGCCGAATCGCTGCTGGCCTTGGCCGGCTTGGAATCGGACTTGTCGTCGTCGGAATCCTTGACCAGCGGCGAAGCACCGGAAGGTGCGCCGTCGGTGCGCAGGGTCATGTGACGGATGATGGCGTCGTTGAAGCGGAAGATGCCTTCCAGCTCATCGATCGCGTCGCGGCTGCATTCCACGTTCAGCATGGCGTAGTGCGCCTTGTGAACCTTGGCGATGGTGTAGGCCAGCTGACGACGGCCCCAGTCTTCCACGCGGTGGACCTTGCCACCGGCATTTTCGATCGTGCCGCGATAGCGTTCCAGCATCGCAGGCACCTGCTCGCTCTGGTCCGGGTGGACCAGAAAGACCACTTCGTAGTGTCGCATTGTGACTCCTTATGGATGTACCCGAGCGCGGCGGCCACCGGGGCCGGTTCCTGCATTCGGGTGAACAGCCTCCCGGCGTGCTCGCACGGTGAGGCAAGGAAACCCGCGATTTCGCGGGGGCGCGGATTCTACGGCCAAATGCTACCGGCGCGCAACGCGGCGCTGCCGCACGGCCTCGAACAGGCTCGCCGCGCCGGCCGCGGAAACGTTCAGACTTTCCACCCCGGCGGCCATCGGCAGCTTCCAGAGGCCGTCGCAGCGCTCACGCGTGAGCCGCCGCAGACCGGTGGCCTCGGCGCCCAGCGCCAGGGCCACGGCACCGGTCAGATCGGCATCGTACAGATCGGCGTCGGCGTCTCCCGCCAGGCCGTGAACCCAGATACCTCGCTCCCGCAACCGGTCCAGCGCGCGAGCCAGGTTGCCGACCCGTACGAACAGGATGCGCTCGGCCGCGCCGGCGGCCGTCTTGCGCACGGCGGGCGTCAGTGCGGCGCTGCGATCGGAGGG
>CALBOV010000250.1 GCA_937896565.1 uncultured Salinisphaerales bacterium | reverse complement strand
TGATTCATTCCCACCGCCAAGTTGCTGCCTGAAATTAGGCCAGGCAAGACGCGAGGAGCGAGGTTTGGTCATTCCAAATGAACGACGAGCAACGCCGCATGGCCTGTTTTCAGGCGGCAACTTGGCGGCGTGAATGAATCAGTGTTTCCCTAGCAGCGAAGCCACCGTGAATTTAACCGAATCTCAGCGAAATTGACCGACAACCGGAGGTCAGCAGGGTGAAGTCAGCGGGCAAACCCTTCCAACTCATTGTTTTTGAAAGATTCACCAATCTGGCACGCGGCATGCTCCAGGAGGCGGAACCCTGACTCAGCGAGACACCATGAAAGCTCTGATTCTTCCCGCCGCGGCCCTGGGCCTGCTGATGACCTCCGGCTGCGTTCTGAGCATCGGCGGCGATGGCCACGACGACAACCACTACACCAGCGTTCGGGCCCAGGAACGCAACAATCGCGAGTACATCGCGACCATCTCCATGGGCACGCCGTCTTCAGCGGTGGTGACGCACCTCGGCACGCCGGACTTCACCGACGTGTTCACCGGCAAGGACGGCGAATACCGCATCCTGCGCTATCGCACCCATCGCGCCGAATCGGACGGCGACACCAGCCGTGACGAGACGACGCCGCTGGTCTTTCTCGACGGCCGCTTGGTCGGCGTGGGCGAAGAAGCGGTGCTGCGCCTGCGCTAGACCCGGGCTGACAGCGGGATGACCGGAGCAGGCTCCGGTCATCCTCACAAACCGGGCGCGTCGTCGACGGTGACGACGCCGTCCTCGATCGTGTAGATGTGCCGCCGCCCGGCATGCGCCCAGGCAGCCCGCCAGATCACCACGCGCTCCAGACTCAGCACATAGGCCGCCCAGTCGTCCGGCCTTGGCACCCGATCGAAACTCATGGCATCGCGCGTGCGCTCCACCGCCTGCGCAAAGGCTTCGGGCTCCGCGTCGGGATGCAGCGACGACACGTAGGCGAGCAGCTGACGCTCCCGGTCCCGGCCGCTCCAGACCGCATCCGCCTCGTCTTCCGGCAGCTCGTGCGCAATGGCGCCCAGCGTCACCTGCACGCGGGAGGCCTTCCAGTAGATGCACAACGACACGGGCGTATCGCTGGATTCCGACAGTCCCTTGCCGGAGCGGCGACTGGTGAAGAACAGCAACTGGTCATCCGCGGTGATGTGCAGGTTGATGGTGCGTGCACCCGGACGACCATCCGATCCGACGGTCGCCAGCACGGCCGTGTCCACGTCCGGCTCGCCGGAACTCTCGGCGTCGCCACGCAGGCGCGCCAGCAGGCGGACCAGGTCCGCCACGTCGCGAGGCTGATCACTCATGTTCCACTCCGTGTACGCCCACCCTGTAGCCTGCCGCTATGATCGGGCCCACGGAAACAGACAACAAGTTGGAGCGGACACCATGAAACGAGTCGGACGGCGGTACCGACCCAAGCGCGTCGATGATTCGTATGACGTGATCGTCATCGGCTCGGGCATTGGCGGTCTGGCCAATGCCGCATTGCTCAGCCGGCTGGGCCAGCGCGTCTGCGTGCTGGAACAGCATTACACCGCCGGTGGCTTTACCCACACCTACGAGCGCAACGGCTACGAGTGGGATGTCGGCGTCCACTACATCGGCGAGGTGCACAAACCCCATTCGCCCCTGCGCCGCATCTTCGACGTCATCAGCGACGGTCAGCTGCAATGGGCGGAGATGGACGAGACCTACGACCGCATCATTATCGGCGATCGCCACTATGACTTTCGCGTGGGCCGGGAGCGCTTCGCCGAAGACCTGAAGGCGCGTTTCCCCGCCGACGCGCAGGCCATCGACGACTATGTCGACCTGGTCCGCCGCGTCGCCGGATCGATGCGCAATTTCTTCATGGGGCAGGCGCTCTCCCCCAGCATGGATCGTCTCTACCGCATGGTGCGCGAACACCGCGTTCCCAGGGAATGCATGATGACCACCCGGGAGGTGCTGGAGTCGCTGACCGACAACCAGGAACTGATCGGCGTGCTGACCGGCCAGTGGGGCGACTACGGCATGCCGCCCGCCGAGGCGACCTTTCTGATGCATGCCTCGGTGGTGAAGCATTATTTCAGCGGCGGCTGCTATCCGGTCGGTGGCTCCTGGAAGATCGCCGACACCATCGTGCCGGTCATCCGCGCTGGCGGCGGCGAGGTCTTCACCTACGCCGAGGTCGAACAGATTCTCGTCGAGCACGGACGGGCCGTCGGTGTCCGCATGAAGGACGGCCACGAAATCCGTGCTGGTCGCGTGGTAAGTGATGCAGGCGCCAGCAACACCTTCGAGAAACTGCTCCCGGAGGCCGAGCGCATCCGCCACGGCTACCCGCAGAAGCTCAAGTCCGTGAAACCATCGGCGTCGCACATCTGCCTCTACGCGGGCTTCAAGGGCACGGCGAAGGAACTGGGCCTGCCGCGGACCAACCTGTGGATTTACCCCAGTCCCGCGCATGAGGACAATCTCGCGCGTTACGAGGCCGACCAGAGCCAGCCGCTGCCGCTGGTCTACATCTCCTTCCCGTCGGCCAAGGACCCGGACTGGGTCAACCACTATCCCGACAAGAGCACCGTCGAGGTGATCTCGCTGGGTCCCTACGAATGGTTCGAACAATGGCGCGACACCACATGGAACCAGCGCGGGGAGGACTACGAAACATTCAAGGCGCAACTGACCGAGCGTCTGCTCGAGGTGCTGTTCCAGCACATGCCTCAACTGCGTGACGCCCTGGACTACCAGGAGCTGTCCACACCGCTGTCGACCGAATGGTTTAACTTCTACGGACAGGGCGAGATCTACGGCCTGGACCACGATCCCGAACGATTCCGCCAGCGGTGGCTGCACCCGGTGACACCGGTGAAAAACCTCTACCTCACGGGACAGGACGTCGTCACCGCGGGCGTGGGCGGTGCGCTGATGGGCGGCGTGCTCACCACCGGTGCGATGCTCGGTTTGCAGCAGAAAAAGCTATGGAAGTTGCTCAAGGAGTGGGAACCACCGGTACCCGCCGCCGAAACGGAGAGCAGCCCCGCCTGATGTCCGCCACGGACCTTCTGCCCTGATGGGCACGGTACGATGGACACGAACCCGCCCCGGACGGCCCGGATGAGAATCCGTGTACCCGCCATGGTCAAACGCCACCCCATCCGCTTCGGCCTGCTCGGCCTGCTTCTGACCTGCGTGGTGCTTGCGGCCTGTCTGGTCGCCAGGACGCTGCCGGACGGCCCGATTCCCACCGCGACGTTCCCGGCACCAAGCGGCAAGACCGACGGCCCGCTGGTCATCGTGCTCCCGGGCATCCACGATGACATGGAGAGCCTTCGGGCCTCCGGTATCGTCGACAGCGTGCAGGATGCCAATGCGGATGCGACGGTGACCCTCGCGGCCGCCAGTTTCGGCTACTACATGGACCGCAGCCTGCTGGAACGTCTGCAGACGGAAATCATCGATCCGGCACGCGCCACCGGCCATGCCGATATCTGGATGGCCGGAGCATCACTGGGAGGGTTCGGAACGCTGCTCTACGAGCGCGAACATCCCGGCGCGCTGACAGGCCTGGTGCTCATGGCCCCGTTTACCGGCCGGGACGAGCTCGCCGAGCGAATCGCCGAATCCGGTGGCCTGCGGCAATGGGAGCCCGGCCCCGAACCTTCGGTTGTGCATCCGGATGACGTGCCCTACGAGGTATGGCGCATGCTCAAGCAGTTCGCCGAGCAACCGGAACAGGCCGAGCGGGTCTGGCTGATCTGCGGCCGCAAGGACAAATTTCACCTGGCCGCGGAGCAAATTGCCGAAGTCATCCCCGCATCCCAATATCTGGAGCGGCCCGGGGGCCACAAGTGGGCTGTCTGGGCGCCCGCCGCCGGCGAGGTCTTCAGCGCCATCTTCAGCGAAAGCCCACCGCCCGAAGGACAGCCCGGCTAGCCCATCCCGTAAGGGCGCCCCTGAAATACTGGAACACCACGGCAACCCGGGACCGCGAGACACGGCCGCCAACTTACGCCGAACCTTGTTCACCAGTACAATGTGAGCCCGTTGGGCGCGCGCGGTTCGGCCACAGGCAAGGGAATGGGCTCGTGCAGCAATGCTTCGCGCTTCCGGCTTCTTTCGACCCACATTCGTGTTTGCGGGCTTTCGCCCCGTGCCGACCGCCCCCTTCAGAACACCGATGAAATCCCAACAAGACATCCTTTCAACACTGCGGGAACTCTTTGAAGAACTGTTCGAAATCGAGCCCGAGAAAGTCACTCCAGAAGCACGCCTGTACGAAGATCTGGATATCGACAGCATCGATGCCGTCGACCTGGTCGTCCGCCTGAAGGAAATCACCGGCAAGGCGGTGGAACCTGAACAGTTCAAGAGCGTGCGCACCGTGCAGGATATCGTCGACGCCGTTGACGAGATGATCAGCGCCTGAGCGGTCATGCGATGATCGCCGCGCCGACCGAGCCGGTTGAGCTCGCCCATCGCCAGAACGGCGATTCATGCGCCTACGAATTGCGGATTCCCGCCGATCTGACCTATTTCTCCGGCCACTTCACCGGCGCACCCATCGTGCCGGGCGTGGCGCTGACCCACTGGGCCATCGAGCGCGCCTGCCGCGCTTTCGGCCATCGGCCGTCAGTCGCCAGCATCGCCAATCTCAAGTTTCATCACGTACTCGGCCCCGATGACGATGTCATGCTGGAACTCGTCGACAATGCAGCAGGCGGATCGACCCGGTTCAGCTACGCAAGGCGGGAGACGCTCTGCGCCAGCGGCCGGATCAACTGGCGCTGAACCGATGCCGGACCACCCCGCCACATCGGCCTTTCGGCCCTGTTTCGTGATCCCGGTGTTCAACCATGGTGACGCGATCACGGGCGTCGTCGACCGGCTACGCCGCCACGGCCTGGTGTGCTGGCTGGTGGACGATGGCAGCGACCGGCGTTGTGCCGATGTCCTCGACGCTCTGCACCACACCGATCCCGAATCCATCCGGCTCCAGCGCCTGCAACGCAATAGCGGCAAGGGCGCGGCGTTCCGGCAAGGCCTGCTGTGCGCCGAGCAGGCCGGATTCACCCACGTGATCCAGATCGATGCCGACGGTCAGCACGACCCGGAAGATGTCCCCCGCCTGCTCGACGAGGCGCGCGCCCATCCCGATGCGGTGATCACCGGCGTGCCGATCTACGACGAAAGCGTGCCCAGGGTCAGGCTGTACGGACGTTATCTCACCCATGTCTGGGTATGGATCAATACGATGTCCATGCAGATTCGGGACTCGATGTGTGGCTTTCGCATCTATCCGGTCGCGTCGACCAGCCGGCTGATGCGCGAGGCCCGCATCGGCAATCGCATGGAATTCGACACCGATATCCTCGTCCACGCGTACTGGGATGGGGTTCGCGTCATCAATGTTCCGACGCGGGTTCGATATCCAGACGACGGCGTCTCGCACTTCCGGATGCTGCGCGACAACGCGCGCATCTCGCTGATGCATGCGCGTCTGTTCCTGGTCATGCTTTGGAGACGCTGCGGCTTCGGGCCGCCGATCAGGCCCTGGTCCAGTAATCGTAAAAATTGAACCAGTTGAACGGGTTGCGGCGAACATGCCGCTCGATGTGATCCAGATAGGCCTGCGCCTGCCGGGCCACAAACGCCGCCCGCTGGCGCGACCCGATCGCCTGGCCGCCAGGATGCAGCTGTTCGAAATGAACGTTGTAGCGGTTGCCCCCCTCGTAGGTACAAAGCCCCAGAATCACCGGCGTCCGTAGCACGGCCGCCAACAGCCACGGCGTGGCCGGCAACTGCACCGGATGGCCCAGCAGACTGCCCTGCACGGTCCGCTCGCGGACGTTGTTCACCCGATCCGCCATCAGGCCGACGATGTCGCCGTCGTCGACCGCGTCGCGAATCCTCAGCGCCAGCTCGTGATCAGCCTCGGAGGAATCGATGATCGCCTCCAGAAATTCCGGATTGACCGCCCGCAACGCCGCGTTGAGCGTTCGGCTATGCGACAAGTCCATGAGGATGCGCAGCGACAGCGCATCCTCGCGCTGCTCGGCCGCGGCCCGCATGGCATCGAAACTCCCGAAATGGGCACTCAGCAACAGCGCACCGCGCCCCGAGCGCAGAATGGGATCAAACAGCTCCGCGCCATGGACGGTGACATCCAGCGCGCGGGTGCGACCAGCGTAGAAGTAAAGGCGATCAAGAATCGTGGACGCAAAATAGAAAAAATGCCGCCACAGATCAGCCAGCCTCGCCGGGCGCCCCAGCGCAACAGCCAGAAATCCACGGGAAGCCCGGCGGGCGCCCTGTCCGGTCAGCAGGAAATACGCGACAATCGGCCACAGCACGCATCGAGTGAGCGGACGCCCCAGACGAAGGCCGAGCCAGAACACGGCCCGAATCCAGAAGCCGCTCCCCCGCTCTTGGTAAGATTTCCACTGGTCGCTCACGCGATACCCTGTCCACTCATGGTTGCTTCGACATTCCGCACGACGGATGTCGGCTTCCGGCCTCATGGGCCGGACGGTCGACAGCCGACATGGCGGCACCACCCTTCATGCTGACCGTCCAAACCTCCAGCCTCAACAGCCAACAGTTGCTCGACCGGACCGACGTGCTGGCGGTGGTCGATTTCGACGCGGCACCTGGCCATCGTCCGACGGACCCCCGCCGGATCATCACGCCGCTGGACACCAGCGCGGCACTCAGGGAAGTGTGGGTCAGCAACGCGGGCGAGGTCACCACCGGTCGCAGCGGCGACATCCTGTACGCGCAAAGCCCCGATGAAACGGTCGGCACGCTGATTCTCGCCGACAACGGCGAGGATCTCGAGACCCTTGCCTATCAGGCTTACAGCCAGCTGCTCACGTGGCTGGATCAGCATGAGCACCGGCAACTCTGGCGGGTGTGGAACTACTTTTCCCGCATCAATACCGGTGAAGGCGACAGCGAGCGCTATCGTCGCTTCAGTCTGGGCCGGCAACGCGCATTGCGCGAATCCTCGCTGCCGGATCGCGCGCTGCCGCCCGCCACCGCCATCGGCTGCGCGGCGGACCAGGTGTTCCTGATGTTCATCGCCGGATCCGAACCCGGCAAACCGATCGAGAACCCGCGCCAGATCAGCGCGTATCGTTACCCGCGCCAGTACGGACCGGCGAGCCCCTCCTTCGCCCGGGCCGCCAAGGTCGGCCCCGCAAACACCGAGGGAACCCTGATCGTGTCCGGTACCGCCAGTATCGTTGGCCACGAAACGCAGCACGAGGGCGACTGGCAACGTCAGCTCGAGGAAACCTTCCGCAACCTGACCAGCCTGACCCGGCTGGCCGGCACGGCGGCGGCACCCTCCTCGCTGCGGGTCTACGCCCGGCCCTCGGTACCCGTCGACGAAGTAACCGCCCGCATACGGCAGGAATGGGGGGCGAACACGCCGATCATTCCGCTGTACGGGGAGATTTGTCGCCGCGACCTGCTACTGGAAATCGAGGGCGTGTGGCCGCTGGCGACCGCCAAGGTGGAACGGCATGCCGCCACGGCCGGCGGGACCGCTATTCGAACTTGACGACTTCGCCCTTCATCGTCACGCCGGCAACAAAGCCTCCGGCTCCGCACATGTACTCGGTTTCGGAAGAAAGCGGTGAGTTGCGATAGTTGCTGGTGATATTGACCACAGCATCCCCGCCAAGCTGAACGGCACGATCACGCAAGGACAACATCGCGGAAAAAAGAGCCCACTCACAGGCTTCCTGGTCCGTCTTGTTGAATGCGTTGGTCTTCTTGTTGGACTGGAATTCACCCATCCTGGACGCAACCGCCGGGTGACCCTGCTCGCCAAAGTAGAATTTGATTTCGTCGCCCAGGCGTTCTTTCACGTCATCTCGTGCGAAAAAATCGGCCAGCGGAAAGGTCAGATGATCATCGCGCGCCTGTGAAACGCCAACCGGCAACGCTGTCAGCACGGCAATCACAACGGTCAGAAACTGTTTTTTCATGAGGTTTGAACTCCCTGTTCGGTCAATCGGAATTCCACCGCCGAAATACTAGCGAACTGTTCACCCCCCCAAAAGCGAAGTTGTTGTTCATGACGTACTCGGTATCGATATTCCGACTTTCATTCATGACGTAGTCCACATCTCCGCAGGCCGGATCCGGATTTTTCAGGTTCAGCGTGGGATCGAAATGTCCCCGGTTCATCATCTCGATCGCGAACCAGGATTCCAGCGAGCCGCATGCGCCCAGCGTGTGCCCCATGTGGCCCTTGTACGACGCGAAAGGCTTGAAGCCGAGCACCTCGGCGGTCGCGTGACTTTCGGCCACGTCCCCGTGATCGGTCGCGGTGCCATGCGCGCAGACGAACCCGATGTCGCCGGCCGAAATGCCGGCATCCTCGATCG
>CALBOV010000249.1 GCA_937896565.1 uncultured Salinisphaerales bacterium | reverse complement strand
GGCGGCTTCAACGTGTATTCCGCCGAGGTGGAAAAGGTGATCCTGGGCCACCCCGCCGTGCAGGATTGCGCCGTCATCGGCGTGCCGCACGAGAAATGGGGTGAGGCCGTCAAGGCGGTGATCGAACCCAAGGCCGGCCAGTCCGTCGACCCCGACGAGATCATCGCGCTGTGCAAGGAAAAGCTCGGCGGCGTGAAGGCCCCCAAGACCGTGGACGTATGGCCGGAGCTGCCGCGCAGCAACGTCGGCAAGCTGCTCAAGCGCCAGGTTCGCGATCAATTCTGGGCCGGTCGCGAGCGCGCGGTCGGCTAGCCGCGCCCACCCAACTCTGACGGAGTACCTCATGAATCAG
This sequence comes from uncultured Salinisphaerales bacterium, assembly GCA_937896565.1. Classification (GTDB taxonomy): domain Bacteria; phylum Pseudomonadota; class Gammaproteobacteria; order Nevskiales; family OUC007; genus Abyssibacter. Next base: position 4,738 of record CALBOV010000249.1, on the reverse strand, counting down.
GATGTCATCGTCGCCGGTGTCGGCATGGTGAAGTTCGCCAAGCCCGGCAAGTCCGAGACCTATCCCGAAATGGCGTCGCAGGCCACGCGTCTGGCGCTGGAAGATGCCGGCGTCGCCTATGCCGACGTGCAGCAGGCCTACGTCGGCTACGTGTACGGCGACTCCACCTGCGGCCAGCGCGCGCTGTACGAGGTCGGCATGACCGGAATCCCGATCTTCAACGTCAACAACAACTGTTCCACCGGATCGTCGGCGCTGTTCATGGCGCGTCAGGCGATCGAGGGTGGCGCCGCCGACTGCGTGCTGGCGCTGGGTTTCGAGCAGATGCAGCCGGGCGCGATCAATACCCACTTCAATGACCGCCCCAGCCCGTTCGGGCGCTTTGACGACACCGCCGAAAAGCTGGTCGGCCATGACGAAATCCCGCTGGCGATCCGCTACTTCGGCGGCGCCGGCAAGGCGCACATGGACGAGTTCGGCACCAGCCTGACCACCTTCGCGAAAATCCGCGCCAAGGCCAGCCGGCATGCGGCGAAGAATCCGCTGGCGCTGTTTCGCACCGTCGTCTCCGACGACGAGGTGATGGAATCACCAACGCTGTGGCCCGGGGTAATGACCAAGCTGATGGCCTGCCCGCCCACCTGCGGCGCGGCCGCCGCGGTGATCTGCACCCGCGAGTTCGCCAAACGCCACGGCCTGGATGACAGCGTGCGCATCCGCGCCCAGGCGATGACCACCGACAAAGACGTGACCTTCGCCTCCGGCGACATGCGCGAAGTGGTCGGCTACAGCATGGCCGTCGACGGCGCCAGGCAGGTTTACGAGGCCGCCGGCATCGGACCGGAAGACGTCGACGTCGTGGAATTGCATGACTGCTTCGCGCAGAACGAGCTGCTCAGCTACGAGACGCTGGGGCTTTGCGGCCGTGGCGAGGCGGAAAAATTCGTGCTGGATGGCGACAACACCTACGGCGGCAAGGTCGTGACCAATCCGTCCGGCGGACTGCTGTCCAAGGGCCACCCGCTGGGGGCGACGGGTCTCGCGCAATGCACCGAGCTGGTCCGGCAGCTGCGTGGGCAGGCCGAGGAGCGCCAGGTCGACGGTGCCCGCATCGCCCTGCAACACAACCTGGGGCTGGGCGGCGCCTGCGTGATCACGCTCTACGAACGCACCGGCTGACAGGAACAGGTATTCGCCAGGCTAATCAAACGGCTGTAAACAGCAGATCAACCGCACCGAGAAATTCGTCTCGGTGCGATTCAAGGTTGCCAACGGGTTTACCGAGTTCGGACATCGGCACGGATGCCAGTTCCGCGGCTGAGAGATAGCAGCGTTGCCCCGCGACCGTCACAACCGGATTGAGCCGGGTCATCAGGGCCTCGGTATCCCGACCGGACGCGAGCAACGGAGCCATGATCCGGGTGCCGAGCGCACTCAGCATCTCGTGCTGTAAATCGATGACGAACGGCGCCCATTCGCGGGACCGGGGATTCGGATTTTCGTAAACGTCGAACTGCGCCATCGCTCAGAAACGCCGAAATGCAGCAAGCGCGGGACCCCGCTTTTCCACGCGTTCGTTATACGCCTCGACTGCGGCGCGATTCTCTTCAACCCACGCCTGCCGCTCACGGTCCAGGATCTCCCGTTCCAGACCGCGTTCCAGCGTCTGAGAGAGATTGACGCCCAACTCTCTCGCGCGCGCCTTCAGTGAAGCACGAATACGCAGATTGACGGGGGTCTTCTCTTCGGAATCAAGAACAGGTTGCATTCCAACAAATCCGCTCAATATATGCGCCCATTTTATGCGCCCGCCACTGAGCAGTCCACCGGCGGTATTCCGGTAGATGGACATTCCGATCATGACTCCCGCTTCATTAAGCTCTACAAGCGCACCGCGTAACCCAACCTTCCACACACGAAAAACAGGCAGCAGAAAGTCTGCTGCCCGTCCCGTATCGCCGGATCAGGCCTTGGCGGCGAGATTCTTCTCACTGAGCGCGCGGACCAGACCCGCGGTGTCGGCGATGCCGTGCCCGCCAGTGGCCGAATCGATGATGATCGTTCCCTCCCCCTTGGAGCAGCTGATCAGCGCATCACGCCAGTCCACGCCTTCCAGCACCCGCATCACGTCGCGATCGTCCAGACCGCGGACATTGTCGCCCATGGTCTTGGCCGCCCGCACCATGCCCTGGGCGATGGTCTCGCGGGACTCGGCAAACGCCCCCGCCCGTTCCATCAGCGCCTGGGCGTCCGCTTTGGCCTCGCCCACCCGCTCGATCCGGATGGCTTCGGCCTTGGCCGTCGCCGCATCCTGCTGCCGCAGCGACGCGATCACGTCGTTACTCGCGGCCTGAATTTCTTCCGAGGGTGTCGGCTCGTCGACCACAACGTTGCGAATGTGGAAACCGTTGTTGCTGACGAAGGCCTCCAGGTCACGCATCACGTTGTTCTCGATCTGATCCTTGTCCTCGAACAGCTCATCGAGCTTCATCGACGTGGCGTGCGAGCGCACCTCCTTGGCGGCCAGCGACAGGATCTGCTGCGCCGCGTCCTCCAGGTTGTAAGCGGCCGCGTAAACCGTTTCCCTGGTCGATTCGTCAACCTCGTAGAACACCTGCAACGGCATGTCGACATAGGCGTTGTCCTTGGTCTTGACGCGAACCGTCTCCTGCTCGTGCAGCAGCGCCGTCGACAACTGCACATCGACCATCTCGATGAACAGCGGGATCTTGAAGTTGAGACCCGGTCGGGCCACGCGGACGAACTTGCCGAAGCGCGTGATCGTCTTGACCCGTTTGGGCTGAACGATGACGACCGCCTGTATCAGCAACAGCACGGCGACGACAATCAGTACAGCGGTGATACCGATATTCATGACAATCCTCCCGACAAAGAATGAATCATATCGGGCAAGTCAACGATGAGCCCGATATGTCAAATATAATTGATTATTTCAGGGAATTTGTCAACCATGGTTGACATAATTCGCTCTTGCTTGAAAATGGTTCCGGAGGTGACCTCATGATCCACCATGAAGCCAGCCGGGAATTCCTGCTGGGAACACTGAAAGCGGAAAAGGCCCGTCACGGCCTCACGTTCGAGAACCTGAGCCAGCGTCTGAAAGCCATCGGAATCGAGCAGAGCGCGTCCAATCTCGGCAGCAAGTTCTCCACCGGCGTGATGAGCGCGCAGCTGTTCATCGCCCTGCTCTCCGTCCTGGAAGTGCGCTCGCTCGCCATTCCGCCCACCGAAACCGACGATTCAGCGGAATAGCCTACGACCAACGTCCGCTCGAACCACGACGCGCAACACCTATTCGATCAGGTGCATCTCCCGCGCGATCTGCACGGCCTGGATGCGGCTGCTGGCGCCGAGCTTGGAGTAGATGTTCTTGAGGTGGAACTTGATCGTGTTCTCGGATACGAACAGCTTGCCGGCGGCGGCCTTGTTGCTCGCCCCGGCGGCGACCAGAGCGACGATCTCCTCTTCCCGCTCGGTGAGTGGATCGATCAGCTCACGCGCGGGCTGAATGGCCAGCGACCCCTGCAATCTCGCGTGCTTGAGATGCTTCAGCAGATCCCGGGCGTAGTCACGCAAGGCATCCGGCCAGTGCGGTGCCTCCTGTTTCACCGTGGCGCTCAGCAACTTGGCCAATGCCTGCCCTTCGTCCAGGAAGGCGCGAACGAAGCCCCCGGCGTGACCGAGTTCCAGTGCCCGGGTCAGCTCCGCCTGCGCCTCATCGCGATCATGATCGCAGTGCAGCGCCAACGCGTTGAGAATCATCAATCGAATCTGACGGCGGACGCGGCCTGAGGCCTCGGCGACCGGCAGCGCCTGACGAACACGCTCCAGGGCATCGCGACCGCGGCCATCGTGCAATGCGAGGCGAATGCGACCGATGACCTCGTCGTTGATGTCCTCGTTGAAGCGCATCACCTCCGTCGACTGCGTGGGCGTGGCTGGCGGGATGCGGCTGGCGATCTTGTGCGCATGCTCCAGCCGGCCGGCGATCAGCTCCCGGCGCACCCGCTCCCACCCGATGATCCGGATCAGCCGACGCCAGCCACCGGCGTAGGCCAGCGTGGCGAGCTGATCCAGCAGCGCATCGCCCTGGGCGTGTTCGCCGATCGCGTCGAGACTGCGTACGCGGGCGAACTGAGCCGCCATCAGGAAATCCGGCAGCGCGGCATCCTGCACGTCACGGAAATGTTCGTAACAGGTCGCGAGCTGGTCCAGTTCGTTGGCTTCGTACAGTGCATCCATCATCACCGCGGACAACGCCGCGGAGGCCATGGAACCGTCCTCTTCCAGGCGCTTGTCCTCGGCGCCCTGACGCATCTGGTTCAGCGCATCGTTGACCCGACCACGGACCAGCGCATCCGCGCCGATGAGCGCCAGCGAATACCCCCAGCTGAACACGGTGCCCGACATCTCCCCGTGCGCGCGCGCCTGCACCAGATAATCATGCGCGCTTTCGAAATCACCCCGGCACAATGCCGCGAACGCGAGCACGTTTGCCGCCGCGCCGCACTCGAAGGATTCGAAGCTTGACGCGGCCATCTCGTCGACGATCGCCCGACTGGCGGCCTGTTCGGAGCGTTCCAGATCGTCCTGGAGGATGTAGATCATCGATGCGACGACATGCGAACCGTGCCGGCTCTCCGGCACCTCGCGACGGCAATTGCGCTCGATGGTCCACAACACTGGCGGCAGCTGCGCCTGGCGTCGGAGAAAGGTC
>CALBOV010000248.1 GCA_937896565.1 uncultured Salinisphaerales bacterium | reverse complement strand
TTCTGGCCTGCCTGGATGCCTATCCGGCGGCCGGCGTGACCCCGGCCTTCGAGCGAGTGGAACGCCCGGGTGCGACGGTGACCGACATAGCGGCGTTTCTGGAGCATCAGATCGCGGCTGCCGAGGCGATCGGTTTGCCAGGGCCGGGGTGTTTTTACGCCAACACCATGACCGAAGTGGCGCCCCACGATCCGGAGGTCGCCGAACGCATCGAGCGACATCACGAGCGCCTGAAACAGGGGTTTCTCCAGGCGCTTCGTCACTCGGCCTCGGCGGATATCAGCGAGGCCGAGCTCGTCCGCGTCGCCGAACTGCTCGTCGTGTCCGCTCAGGGGCTGTGGTCCGCTTCGCGCGCGGTAACCGATGCCGCCGTGCTGCGCCGCGCGGCGGACACACTCATCCAGCTCGTCCAGCGGAGGATTGGTTCATGACAGGGAAGTCCGTACCCAAGGCGTTCTGGTGGGCGCTGCTGATCAACGCCGTGTGGATCAACGTCTCCGAGGTGTTTCGCTATTTCGCGTTCGTCATGCCGATGATGCGCGAGGCGTTTCCGGCCGAAGCCGGCGTCGCACCCATGAGCCTGCCGATCTTCCTGGCCTGGGGGGGCTGGGACACCGTCCTGCTGCTGGTAGTCACCGGATTCGGCTGGCTGTTTCTGGAGCGTTTCGGCGACACGCTCCGCAACGCGCTGATGGCGGCCACCTGCCTGTGGGCGGCCGTGTTCGTCCTGCTCTGGCTTGCGCTTTACAACATGAATCTGGCGACGTCGGCGGTCATTGCCGTGGCGCTGCCGCTGGCGTGGGTCGAGCAGGCCGTCGCGATGCTGATCGTCCGGCGCTGTCGCGTGCGGGCGAATGCGCCCTCCTTGGCAGTGACGGTCTAGATGCGAAGACGCTTTCCCAAGTACAGCTCGTCCTTCGGCTCGCCATCAACGCGGATGCTGCTCCGGCGTCGCCTGGAGGACATCCGCCAATCTGCGTCTCGCTGGGGCGTACTCAAGCATTTCGCCTGACGATCATGGACTGAGCGGACTCCGTCCGCGGCGATCGCCTCGCCCCGCTGCGAGTGGATCTGTAGTGGGAACCTGCCGGCGCGGAGCCCGCGACAACCGGCCCGTTCACGCTCGACCTTTACGCATTCTTCACCGTATGCTCCATCCGCCTGAGTTAATCGATCGGTAAGGAACTGCGCGGATGGCGACTAAGCACTCGGAGTATCTGGGTACGGCGCGAGAAATTGCGCTCAGTCTGGTGCGTGAACAGGCCGATCAGATCTACGCCGACCGGATCTGGCCGGAACGAAGCATCCGTGAACTCCAGCGTGCCGGTCTGGGCGGGCTTGCGGTTCCGACGGAGCTGGGTGGTCTGGGCGGCGGCGCCAGTGCCTTGGCGGAAATCTGCGAGGTGCTGGGCGAGCAATGCGCGTCCACGGCGATCTGCTTCGGCATGCACTGCGTCGGATCGGCGGTGATTGCCGCGCATGCGACGCCGGCGCAGCAGAGCGAGCTGCTGGAACCGATTTGCGAAGGCGAGCACATCACGACGCTCGCGTTGTCCGAGCCTGGAACAGGCGCCCATTTCTATCTGCCGCAGACGCAGATTCTCGCCGACGACAACGGTTATGTGCTGAACGGGCGCAAGACCTTCGTGACCAACGGTAACCATGCCGAATCCTATGTGTTGTCCGGTGTCTCCGCCGCGGATGGCCTGTCGTTCTCCTGCGCAGTCGCGCCCCAGGGCTCGCCGGGGATGACCTGGTCCGGGGCATGGACCGGGATGGGCATGCGGGGCAACTCTTCATTGCAACTCTCGCTCGACAATGTCGCGATCCCGCGCAGTCATCTTCTCGGGAATGAAGGCGACCAGATCTGGTACGTCTTCCATGTGGTCGCGCCGTACTTCCTGATGGCGATGTCCGGCGTCTATCTCGGCATCGCGCAGGCGGCCTTCAATGCGGCGCGTGAGCACGTCACCCGTCGAGCCTATGCGCACACCGGCGCGTTGCTGGCGGACACGGCGGTACTCCAGCATCGCATCGGCCAGCTGTGGGGTGAGCTGGAAAAGACACGGCAGCTCGTCCACGCCGCCGCGAAGAAATTCGATGTCGGCACGGAGGACGCACTGCTGGCGGTCATGGCCGCCAAGGCCGAGGTCGCGGACTGCGTGGTCAAGACCGTCAACGAGGCGATGACGCTTTGTGGAGGCATGGCCTATCGCGATGCCGGTCCGCTGGAACGCTATCTGCACGACGCCCGGGCCGCGCATGTCATGGCGCCGACCACGGACACGCTGCGAACCTGGATCGGGCGCGCGGCGCTGGATCTTCCCTTGCTGGGGGATTGAGGCCATGCCGGAGATCGCCGCACTCGACGTCGAGCCCGCCTTCATGACCCGCATCCGGGAGTCCGGACAGGGGCTCGAATGCACCGAGATCCGGGGCGATGCGGGCTCCGCGCCGGATCAGTATCTCAAGGACGACACCTGTGCCGTCCTGGTCGGCCCGACCCTGGCCGATCCGTTGCCGCTGCTGATCTCGCTGGGCAGCCGCGATCGTGACATGCCGGTTCTGGTGCTCAGGCGCGGCGATGATCTCCGGGAGCTGAAAACCCGGTTGCGGTTCGCGCCGGGCATTGGTCGTCAGGTGCGCATCTGGGACGAGGCGGAATTTGAAGACGCCATTCCCATGATCCATGCGTTTGCGATGCGCAAGACGACGCAGGAGGCGCTCAGCCGTGGTCTTGCGGCGGCCGCCGCCAGGCCGGAACCCGGCAAGCCCGAGTATCAGCTGGACGAGGTGTTGAACAACGCCCCGATCGGTATCGCGGTGCTCAACACGCGGGCCGAGATCATGGCCATCAACAAATCGTCGGAAAGTTTGCTGGGATGGTCGCGGCGTGGCGTCAAGGATCGCAAGCTCGCCGAGCGGTTCGGTCCGCAGCAGCGCGAACTGATCAACGACATGGTGTCGCGTTGCCTCGCGGGGGATGCGATTGCCGGTCCGCATCAGTTCGAGTTGCGTCATGTCGTGCGGCGCGAGCCGATGCTGATTCAGATGTCCGTCGGAAGAATCGGCGAGTTCGGAGGGGTTTCCGGCTGTGCCGTGTATCTGGACGACGTCACCGATCTCGTTCAGGCGCAGGGGGATCTGGAGAGCGCCCGAATGCGTCTGGAAGAGAAGGTCGCGGCAAGAACGCGGGCCATGAGCTTGATCAAGGAGCGGCTTGAGCAGCGGGGCGAGGAGCTGGAGCGCTCGAACGACGAACTCAAGCGCGCCAAGGCGGAGCTGGAGCAGATGACGGTCCGGGATGGGCTGACGAATCTTTACAACCGCCGTTACCTGGACCTGCGGCTGCCCGAGGAATGCCGCCGCATGCAGCGCATGAAATCACCGATCGCGGTGCTGATGATCGATGTCGACCACTTCAAGTCTTACAACGATGCTCTGGGTCACATGGAGGGTGATATCTGCCTCTCCCACGTGGCGGACATCATCTCAGCGGCATGCAGGCGCAGTGGCGAGTTCGCGGCCCGCTACGGTGGTGAGGAATTCTGCGTAATCCTGCCGGGGTCAGGGGTGGATGATGCGCTGGGCATCGCCAACCGGATCGTCGAGCAGTTCGCCGAGTACGGGCTTCCCCATCCGACTCAGGAGCATGTCACGGTGAGCATCGGCGTCGAAGTGGCGACCGGTCCCGAGGTGCCCGCCGCCGCGGAGCTGCTTCGTCGTGCGGATCGCGCGCTGTACAGCTCCAAGACGGCCGGACGGAATCGCGCCACCCTCTACACCGCCGGCTAGCGGATCCGTCGACGCGACGGCCGGGTCAGGCGTCGCCGCTGTACGGGGAGGGGCTGTAGCGCTCCATCAGCGTTTCCGGGTTCCGTGGCGATGTGAAGCCGAACTGCGCGTAGAGCCCATGCGCATCGGACGTTGCCAGCATGAACCGGCGCAGCCCCTGCAGCTTCGGGTGCGTGGTCACCGCCTCCATGAGCTGCTTGCCAAGCCCCTGGCCACGGTGCTCCGGTAGCACGAACACGTCGACGAGATTGGCGAAGGTCGCGTAATCGGAGATCACCCTGGCAAACGCGACCTGCCCGCCCTCCAGGTAGCCGCCGAAACACAGCGAATTCCTGATCGATCTGCGCACCGTCTCCAGCGGAATGCCTCGGGCCCAGTAGGACCGCTCCGACAGAAAGCGGTGAATCAGCGGGATATCAAGCTCGGCTTGATCACAGGAAATATGCACTGTCGTCATCCGTCGAGATGCGTGCCATCGCCAGATCGGCGGCGTTCAGGCGCGCAGCATAGCCGTGATGGCGCCCCGCGCGCTCGGAGCGCGGGGCGCGAACGCTCATGTGGTCATTCGCGGGATTGCGATGTCTCGCGGCCGACCGCGGTTGGTTGTCTCAACGCCTTCCAGGCGATGGCGGCGGAGATGATCATGATCAGCAGCACGCCCACATAGAACAGGAAGAAGGCGGCCTGGTTGGTGGCCGGCCCGCCGAATGCCAGCCCGCGGCTGTCCGGGAACAGCGGGTCCAGCGACGAGGCGATGACGAATGTCCAGGCGACGATGATCAGTCCCAGCCCGATCCGTCGCAGCCCGAGCGGTGAAAACGGCATCACCGGCAGCAACGCGGCGGCCAGCCATAGGCCGAATCCGTTGAGAATGCCTTCCATGTGGGCCATGCGCCACGCATCGTAGGTGCCGGGCAGTTGCAGGTCGATGGCGCCGGGAATCGGCCACAGGACGATCTTTCCGAGCAGGAAGAACAGAAAGCCGAAGCCGATGACGCCGCCGACGAAGATCAGCAGCGCGCCGTGTCCGACGAGCTGGCGGCGAATGCCCAGAAGCGGGTCTTCCGAATTCATGCGGCTTTCTCCTCGGGGAAGGGAACGGGTATTTCGGGGTGGTGGGTGTCGAGCAGCGGCACGCCTTGCCCGTCGACGCGCGCGTACCCGCGTATCCATGCAATCACCCAGTCCGGGTCGCGTTCGTGGCGCGGATCGTGTCCGGGCAGCGCCGCGCGCAGCAGGTAAGGGCCGACGTGGCGGACGAACCACCACAGCCTTCGCGCGAGTCCGATGCGCGACCGGAG